>NZ_JBXWZQ010000042.1:0-17665 GCF_059432795.1 Nitrococcus sp.
GTCTGGGGCCGGCGGAAGCATTGCGAGCGCAAGGCATCGAGGTACGGCATGACCTGCCCGGCGTCGGGCAGAATCTACAGGATCATCTGGAAGTCTACGTGCAGTACGCCAGCCGCCTGCCCATCACCCTCTATTCGGCTTTCCGCCCTTGGAATCAGGCCCTGATCGGCCTGCAATGGCTGCTACTGCGTAAGGGGCTCGGCGCCACCAATCATTTCGAATCCGGCGGCTTCATCCGCAGCGAGGCCGGGGTGCGCTACCCGAACCTGCAATACCATTTCCTGCCCATGGCGATGAGCTACGATGGCAGCAGCCTCGCTCATACCCATGGCTTCCAGGCCCATGTCGGACCCATGCGCCCACAGAGCCGGGGGCGGATTTTGCTAAGCAGCGCCGACCCCAAGGCCGCGCCGCGGATTCTATTCAACTACATGGGCACCGAGCACGACCGCCGCGAGATGCGTGCCGCGATTCGACTGACCCGCGAGATCATGCATCAGGCTCCGCTCGATGCCTTCCGCAGCAAGGAGCTCGGGCCCGGCGCCGATGTGAGAAGCGATGCGGAAATCGATGCCTGGGTGCGGCGCCGCGGCGAGAGCGCCTACCATCCGGCGGGTACCTGCCGCATGGGGCACGATCCCGACGCCGTGGTGGACGGCACGGGGCGCGTGCACGGCATCGAGGGTCTGCGGGTGGTGGACGCCTCGATCATGCCGCGCGTGACCACCGGCAATCTCAACGCGCCCATCATCATGATGGCCGAGAAGCTTGCCGATGCCGTGCGCGGCGCCGAATCCCTGCCGCCACAGGACAAGCCTTGGCACGAGGCGCGCGAGTGGCAAACCGCCCAGCGTTGAGCCGCAGGCACGGCAGGCACCGGCTCAACGCGGGTTGCATTCCAGCTCCGCCAGATAGGCGAGATCCTCGGCATCGCAGCAGATGAAGGTTTCCTGCTTGCTCGCGCCCTCCGGCTCCTCGTCCCATTTCAGCAGATTGGGCTCTTGCACCGTATAGCCCATCCGGGTGCCGCCGCCATGCGCCGCAAGCGCTTCGGTCATCACGCCCCAGATGAAATCGGGGCACCATTTTATGTAGATCAGAAGCAGGCACAGGCGGGGAAGGATATCGAGGAGCCCGCCCCCCCGCGTGGCCGGAGCCAGCCAGAACTCGCCATGATAGACGACCTGCCCCTTGATGCGCTCGGCCACCGAGTGCGACACGGGCCGCCAACGCGCCGGTGCCACCGCGTCCCCGCGCATCTGGTAGAGCGAGGCCATCCAAGACATGCCCCATTGCGCGAGGCTGCTGTCGATCAAATCGATGCGCGCGCACTGCAGCGAAACCGTCTCGCCGCTGGCGTCGACGCCGTGAACCCAGAAGGCGCGGCGGCCGTCGCTGAGATCGTCGGTGCACAGCGGATCGAACATGGCCGTGACGTTTTCGTCCGGCCGCACGAGCTGTCTCACCTCGACGAACTCGCCAAAATCCGTCTTGACCGAGGCGAATACCCCGGCCGCTGCAGCGCGTTTTTCCAGATTAGCGACGGCGTGCACCGCCACCAGGGGGTCGTGAAGAGAGCGGTTCATGAAGCGTCCTGCCGATGCGGCTTGCGTTGCCACCCCGCATGAAAACGATAGCCAACCGCCCACGCGCGCGCAAGGCGTTTTCTCGGCTGCTCGCCGACTCTCTCAGGCAAGGCGGGCCGCGCGCGGTCCATCCCATTTGCCAACACCCGTATAATGCTCGCTTTACCTGACGCTCAAGAGGAACGGGCGCGACGTGCTGGTGCGATTCGACCAAGTCTCCCTGGAATTCGGCGACACGCCGTTGCTTCACGATGCCGAGTTCGCCATCGAAGCCGGCGAGCGGGTTTGTCTCATCGGCCGCAACGGTGCCGGCAAGTCCTCGCTGCTCAAACTCATCACCGGTGAGCTGGCGCCCGATAGCGGAGCCATTTACCCGGCGGAGGGCATCGACATCAGCCAGCTGGAGCAAAGCCTGCCGGCAGGCGATGCCCGCACCGTGCGCGAGGTGATCAAATCGGGGATGGCCGCAATCCAGGCGTTGGTGGACGCCTACCACGCGCGCACGACGGGCGCGCTGGATTCCCGCGGCCTACGCGAGCTCGAAGACCTGCAACATCGGCTCGAGGCCCACGGCGGCTGGCAGGTCGAGCAGCAGGTGGACACGCTCATTACGCAACTGCAGCTGCCGGCCGACAAGCGCATGGACACCCTCTCCGGTGGCTGGCGCCGGCGTGTGGCGCTGGGTAAGGCGCTGGTATCCAAGCCGGATCTGCTCCTCCTGGACGAGCCGACCAACCATCTCGACATCGGCACCATCGAATGGCTGGAACAGACGGTGCGGGATTTTCCCGGCGCCGTGCTGTTCATTACCCACGATCGCGCCTTCCTGCAAAAGCTCGCCACACGCATCGTCGAGCTGGACCGCGGGCGCCTGACCAGCTGGCCCGGCGACTACCGCAACTTCCTCGAGCAAAAGGAGCAATGGCTGGAAACCGAGGAACGCCAAAATGCGCTGTTCGATCGCAAGCTGGCGCAGGAAGAGGCTTGGATACGCCAGGGCATCAAGGCGAGACGGACCCGCAACATGGGCCGGGTACGGGCGCTCAAGGCCATGCGCGAGGCACGTGCCGCGCGCCTCGCCCCTCAGGGCACGGCGCGGCTGCGCATGGAAGACTCGGATCCGTCCGGGCGCAAGGTGATCGAGGCGCGCCACATCACTCACGGCTATCAAGGGAGCACCCTGATTCACGATTTCTCGATCAAAATCATGCGCGGCGATCGCATCGCCTTGATCGGCAACAACGGTGTCGGCAAAACAACGCTGCTGCGTATTCTGCTCGGCGAGCTCGTGCCCGACCGCGGCCATGTGAGCCTCGGCACCAATCTGGAAATTGCCTATTTCGACCAGCTGCGCACCACGCTGAACCTGGACAAGACGGTGGCCGACAACGTGGGCGAGGGCCGGGAGCACGTGCGGATCAACGGCAAGGACCGCCACATCATCGGCTACCTGCAGGACTTCCTGTTCAGCGCCCGGCGCGCCCGCCAACCCGTGCGGGCACTGTCCGGCGGCGAGCGCAACCGGATCATACTCGCCAAGCTGTTCACGCGCCCGGCCAACCTGCTGGTCATGGACGAGCCGACCAATGATCTCGACATCGAAATGCTGGAGGTATTGGAGGAACGGCTCGTGGACTATCCCGGCACGCTGCTGCTGGTAAGTCACGATCGCGCATTCGTCGACAACGTCGTGACCAGCACGCTGGCATTCGAAGGTCGCGGCCGCGTGCGCGAATATGTGGGCGGCTACAGCGACTGGCTCCGCCACGGCCACACGCTGGCGCGGGCCGACGCCGTGGAGGCGCCACGGCCCAGCATCCCGAAGACCGAGCCCGCCCCCGCGGCACCAGCGCCGAGCCCGTCCAAGCCGCGCAAGCTCAGCTACAAGCTCCAGCGCGAGCTCGATCTGCTGCCCGAGCGGATCGAGGCCCTGGAGAGCGAAGTCGGGGCATTACAGACGCGCATCGGGAACCCGGCGTTCTACGCCGAGCCCCAGGCAACGATCCAGGCGACTCTCGCCGAGCTGAGCAGCCGCCAGGCCGAGCTCGATCAGGCGGTGGAGCGCTGGGCGGAGCTGGAGGAGAGGCAAGCCGCGCCGCAGCGCGACCCAAGCCAATCGCCCGATTGAGCGCATGATCAGCCCACTCCCAGCACCTACCGAACGCTCTCCAGGCCGGGTTCTAATTTTCGCTGATCTCCTCATCGGGCTCGTCCGGCTCGGGCAGCGTATCCAGCGACCGTTCGCGTATCGAAGGCCGTCCACGTCGAACGAATCCCGATGCATGGGCCTTGTTCAAGCTGCGATCCGCCATCATATTCCTCTTACGCTATTCGTTTGCCCGCAAGCACGGGCCGGTAACTCATGGAAGTGAAATCCGCACAGCCTGCGCACGGCGATGGCATGGATCAGCTCCTGGAGCTGGTTCGCCAGGTCGCCAGAGAGAGCGGGGGAGCGTCCCGAAGCATCCGGCCGAAGCCCGGCGATCGCCTCGATCAGGACCTGGGCATCGACAGTCTGGCGCGTACCGAGCTGATCATGCGCTGCGAGCGCGAGTTCCAGGTGCGCCTGCCGGATTCGGCCGTACAGGCCGAGACACCGGAGCAGTTGCTGAAGGCCATCACCCAAGCGGGCGCCACGCCTCGCCGGCAACCAAGGCAAACGCCGCAATACCAATCGTTCGAGGAACCCGCGGGCAGCCCGGACGAGGCACAGACATTGATCGAGGCGTTCGACTGGCATGTTCAGCAACACCCGCAGCGCACGCATCTCTATATCTACGGTGACGAAGAAGAGCCGGAGCCGTTGACCTACGGCGGACTCGAGCACGCGGCCGCGGAGGTCGCCGCCGGCCTGAGTCATCGGGGCATCGGCGCCGACGATACCGTGGCACTGATGCTGCCGACCGGACGCGACTATTTCGTGAGCTTCATCGGTGTCCTGCTCGCCGGCGCGGTGCCGGTGCCGATCTATCCGCCGGCGAGGCCCGCGCAGCTCGAAGAGCACTTGCGCCGCCATGGGCGAATTCTCACCAACGCCCGTGCGCGACTGCTCATCACGGTGCCGGAGGCGCGACGGCTCGGTCAGCTGCTCAAGGCGGAGGCGCCGGAGCTGCGGGGCATCATCACCGCCGATGACCTGGCGCAGCCCGCCGCCGATCGGCCCGGCGTGGAACGCCACGCCGACGATTTGGCGCTGCTGCAGTACACATCCGGCAGCACCGGCGATCCGAAGGGGATCAGCCTGGCCCACAAGCATCTGCTCGCCAACATCCGGGCCATCGGGCGGCGTATCGATGCCAGCTCGGAGGACTTTTTCGTAAGCTGGCTGCCTCTTTACCATGACATGGGTTTGATCGGGGCGTGGTTCGGTAGCCTCTATTTCGGCTGTCCGTTGGCCGTGATGTCGCCGTTGGCGTTTCTTGCGCATCCGCTGCAATGGCTGTGGACCATTCATCGACACCGCGCCACGTTGTCCGCGTCCCCCAACTTCGGCTTCGAGCTGTGTCTGCGCGCCGCGCGCGACGGCAAGTTTGACGAGCTGGATCTCTCCAGCTGGCGGATCGCCTTCAACGGCGCCGAATCGGTCAGCCCGGCGACCCTGGAGCGCTTCTACGCCACTTTTCGCGCCAACAAGCTGCGCTGGGAGACCCAGATGCCCGTCTACGGGCTGGCCGAGGCCGCGGTCGGGCTGACCATTTCGCGTCCCGGGCGCGGCCCCTGGGTGGATGCCGTGCATCGGGAAGTGTTCACCCGCAGCGGCGAGGCGCAGGTCGCCTCGGAAAGCGACTCCAATCCGCTGCGCTTTGTCTCCTGCGGGCCGCCTCTGGACGGCTATGAAGTTCGCGTGGTGGACACCGCCGGCCGCGAACTACCGGAGCGTCAGCAGGGCACCATTCAATTCCGCGGCCCGTCCACCACGTCCGGCTACTACCGCAACCCCCGGCTGAGCGCCGGCCTCTTTCGCGGCTCGTGGCTCGATTCCGGTGACCTCGGCTATCTTGCCAAGGGCGAGCTGTTCGTCACCGGGCGGGTGAAAGACATGATCGTGCGGGCCGGGCGTAACGTTTACCCCCACGAGGTGGAACAGGCGGTTGGCGAGCTGGAAGGGGTCAGGAAGGGCTGCGTTGCCGTCTTTGCCAGCCCGGAGGAGGAAACGGGCACCGAGCAACTGATCGTCGTTGCGGAAACCCATGAGCAGAACTCGGAGCGCCGCCAGGCGATGGAGCGCCAGATCGCCGAGCGTGTCACCCAGATCGCGGGCATTCCTCCGGATGACGTGCAACTGCCTCCTCCCCATAGCATTTTGAAGACTTCCAGCGGCAAGATCCGCCGCGGCGCCACCCGCGAGCTCTACGAGAGCAACCGCCTCGGCGAGCGCGGCCGCTCGGTGCGGTGGCAGGTCGCGCGTCTCGGCGCCATGGCGGCCGTCTCGCGCCTGAGCCAGCACCTCAAAGGGGCGAAGGCGCGCCTCTACGCCGGCTACGCGTGGGGGGTTTTTGGCCTGGTCGCGCTGCCCACGTGGCTGGCCGTGGCGCTGCTGCCGCGTCGACGCTGGCGCTGGGCGATAGCGCGCCAGACGTTGCGCGCGGTGCCGGCGCTACTCGGCATCCGCATGGAGATCACCGGGCTCGGAAACGTCCCACGCGATCGGCACGTGGTATTCGTCTCCAATCATGCCAGCTACATCGACCCTTTCGTCCTGACAGCGATCCTGCCAACGCCATTTCGCTTCCTCGCCAAGCGCGAGCTCCAGTCCAGCTTCTTTGCCCGCGTGCTGCTCGAGCGCATGGGCACCCTCATGGTGGAGCGATTCGATTGGCAGCGCGCCCGAGAGGAGGCCGAGCGCGCCGAGCAGGTCCTGCGCGCGGGCGACTCGCTCGCCTTCTTCCCGGAAGGCACGTTCACCCGCATCCCGGGCGTGCGGCGCTTCCATTTGGGTGCGTTTCAGGTCGCCGCCCGCTCGGCGACTCCGGTCATACCGATTGCTCTGTCCGGCAGTCGTTCGCTGCTGCGTGGTACCGAATGGTTTCCGCGCCGGCGGCGACTGCGGATCAGCTTGGGGCCGCCGATCGCGCCAGGCGGCGATGACTGGCAGGAAATCACGCGACTGAGGGACGAGGCGCGGGCTTTCATCGTTTCCGAATGTGGCGAGCCTGATTTGCTGGAGCACTGACTGAAACCGCCGCGGTCTCATCCGCGGGGCCGTTCGGGGTGAACCGCCGCGCCAGCGCCGCTCGAATAACAACCCTGCCGATCGCGCGCGACCGGAGGCGGGCGCGCGACAATGGCCTCGCGGCGGCCCGAAGATGCGATCAAAAACGTCAGCTCCTGCCGGCCAGGTGCGCCTGCAGACGTTGTTCCCAGACGGCCAGGTTGCGCCGCGCCTCGACCACGTAGGCGGTCCGTTTGAGCAACCACAGCATGATCCGGCTGAGCACGACCGCGCGACGGCGCATCGGCCGCTCGACGTCGAGCAGCAGGACCGCGCGTTCCTCGGCGGTGTTGTTGTGGACCTCGTGCGGGTACCGGTCATCGAATACAAAGGCGCGCCCGCTCTCCCAGACACAACGCACATCGCCCACGTCCATGTAGCATTGTTCGCACTCGCGCGGGATGATCAACCCAAGATGACAGCGGATCAGGCTCTTGGTCACGCCCCGGTGACGAGGCACGTGCTTGCCCGGCGCCAGAATGGAGAAAAACGCCGTTTGCAACCGCGGTATGCGCTGCAGCACGGCCGTGGTTTTGGGGCAAAGCTCGCAGTTCACCTCCGAGCGGTAGCCGAAACCGTAGAGGATGAAAGTTCGCCACTGATCGTCAGGAGAGATCCGATATTGGTCGGCCGAGACGTCCTGGAATCGAGGAATGTGCTCACGGAAGCGCAGGATTTCATCGAGCTCGGCGCGAATATCGCGCCAATTCGCCTCCAGCTCCGCCACCCACGGAAACGCCTCGGCGTCGAGCACCGGCTGATCGGGCACCAGAGAGTTCGCCGCGATGTAGCGATCGATTCGCCGCAGGATCCGCTTGCCCAGGCTACGCACCGATCGGCGCCGTGCCGCTCGCAACGCGGCAAGCATGCCACCCGCATTCATCTCTCCGACATTTGCCATGATTCCGTCCCAACCCGCGTTGCCAGCGATGATCATGTCTCAGTCCCCGCGAACCCTGGCCTTGGGGCCGCGCCCGGCGAGCAAGACATCATACAATGAGGCCGGCAGCAACCGACAGACACTGGCCGCCAGCACCAACGGCCAGGGGAAAGCATAGCGCGGCTTGCCGACCAGTATAGCCTGATGCATCCGGGCGGTCGCCGCCTCCAGTTCGAGCTCGAAGGGCCGGTATTTGCGCTTGGGCTTGCTGCGCACGAACCCGGGCAGGAGCAAGGTCACTTGAACCCCGCGCGGGCGCAGTTCCACGCGCAGGCCCTCCATCATGTTGCTGAGCGCGGCCTTGGCCGCCGAGTATCCTGCCGCGCCCGGCAGGCCACGGTAACCGGCCACGCTGCCCATGGCGACGATGTGCCCCGCCCGCCGTGCCAGCATGCCCGGCAGAACCGCCTCGATGCAGTTTGCCGTGCTCATCACATTCACGCTCAGCGCACGATCGATGTGCGCGGCCGAGAACGTATCGACCCCGCGACGCTCACCGCCGCCGACATTGGCGACCAAGCGGGTGACGGGGCCGAGCGTCGACTCCACCGTGCGTACCGCGCCGCAAACGCTCGCCGCCTCCGTGACGTCGCAGGCAATCGCCAAGGCCGTGCCGCCGGAGCGCTCGATCTCCAGCGCGAGCTCGTCGAGCAAGGGCTTGCGGCGCGCGACCAGCGCCACCGCATGGCCCTCTTGGGCGATGCGGCGCGCCAGGCTGCGACCGATTCCGGATGACGCCCCGGTAATGAGAGAAACCGCCTTGCCCGTGCCGATCTGTGTAGGGATAGAGCGCTACTCCTCTGATTGCCTGGCCCGCCCCGCCAAAATGCGGTCGAGATGGCCCGCGAACGTCTGCCGATCCCGCTGGCTCAGCGGTGCCGGCCCACCGGTGTCGATTCCGCTACCGCGCAACGTGTCCATGAAGTCGCGCATCGTCAGCCTGGCTTTGATGTTCTCCGGCGTATAGTGCTCACCACGAGGGTCGAGGGCGTGCCCTCCCTTTGCGATCACCTCGGCGGCGAGCGGGATATCGGCCGTTATCACCAGATCGTCCGCCTCCAAATGCCGCAAAATCTCGCGGTCGGCCCCGTCGAAACCCGGTGCGACCTGAATCGATCTGACAAACCGCGAGCGCCGCGTCGGCACCGCCTGATTGGCAACGAAGGTAAGCGGCAGCTCGGCACGCTCCGCGGCGCGTATCAGTATCGCTTTGATCACCTTCGGGCAGGCGTCCGCATCGACCCATATTCTCACGGTGAACATCCCTCCCGCGGGCGATCCCGTCGATGCGCACCGAGCGCTCGCTCACTGAGCGGGCGTGCGCTGCGAGACCACCGCGCAATGTATCGTTTCAGAGAAACACACTATGTCCTTCAGGGACAGCTCCGTTCGCCGCGTTCGCGAAGTAGGCTAGAATCGAGCTTTGGTGTGCGATCCGAAACCGCTCGTGGGAGCGTTGAGCGCATGGCGTGCGCGCCTGTGGATCGGACCCCACCGCAAAACCAGGGAGACGGTGCATGCCCGGCAAACCCGAAATCGAGTATAGCGAGGCGCTGAGTAGCCACCGTCATTACAGCAACCTGCGATATACCATACTCGGGGTATTCGCGGCGCTGTTCGTCGGCGTGGTCGCGCTGGCGGCCGGAGGCCGCGGCGTATTGCCGGATCCGGCGTGGCTGCGCGCGGCTCAGGGATTCCTTCTGCTGCTCTCCGTGGCCTTCTGGGCCTTCGAGGAAGGTATCGACGGCTATTTGCGCTCGCTGAGCCGGCGCGTCATCGCGCTGGAAGCCTCACTGGATTACGCCCTTTTCTCGTCGCGCCCACGCTGGGCGAACTGGCTCGCCATCCCGGCGACCCGCGCGCCGTACTTGCTGGGAATCCTGTTGTCCATCGCGTTTCTTCTGCGTCAGACGTAGGGCGAGCCCGATAATTGCGCTATCCATCCGGCCCGGTACACTTCGGCTTGCCGGATCGCCGATTGCACTGTGGCAGAGGCAAAGGCGTGGACACGGGCCTGATATTCAAGCGCCCGCCACAGCGGCGTTTCAAGATGGGAAGTCGCCGCGATAGGTTCTGAATGGCTTCGAAATTCAATGCGCTAGGGTTCTTGATCCGCTTCGTGGCCGCGCTGATACTGGTCTTCGCGACCTATAACCCGGAGCGGTTCTCCTATTTCCACTGGGTGCTCGGCAGCCGCGATCCCGAGGAGTGGGCATTGAAGGCCTTTGTCGGCGTCGTGCTGCTGATCGGTTGGACGATCTTTCTGCGGGCGACGCTGCGCTCCCTCGGGCTGATCGGCAGCGCACTCGCGGCAGCCTTCTTCGGCACCTTGCTGTGGCTGGTGATCGATATGGGCTGGGTGGCCGCCGACAACCGCCCCCTGATGAGCTACCTGGCGTTGATCGCGCTGGCGGCCGTGTTGTCCACCGGCCTGTCCTGGTCGCACATTCGCCGGCGCCTGAGCGGTCAGGTGGATGTCGACGACGTCGATGAATGAGGGTGCGAAGCGCAGCCGGTGCCTGAGACAGACCGCCCGGCGTCGCGATGGCGGGGCGCCGCCGCTTACATGAAAACCGACTCAGTGGGCATAGGCGACAGTCAAGAATGCCGCGCGCCAAAAGAGGGCCGAATGAAACAAGCGCATGACATAATCATCAGCCAGCTGGCCGGATTGATCCTGCTGCTCGGGGTGGCGAGCGCGCCCCAGGCCGAGCCCATCATCCGTACCGATCAACAAAACCCAGGGCCGGTGGCCGGTACGAACGGCGGCGTGCGCTTCGGCCAGTCGTTTACTCCCACGCTGCCAGCCCTGGATGCGATCGAATTTCTCATGGCCGGCCTCGGCCAGACGGTCGTGGTGAACATATTCGACGGCGTGGCTGGCGCCGACGGGCTGGGCGCACCCCTCCTTGCCACATCGAATCCCGTAACGGTGTTCACGCTGAGTGGCCATCGCAACGTGCACTTCGATTTCCCCGACCGTGTCGGGCTGACCCCGGGGCAGCGCTATGTCGCGGCGCTCTCCACCGCCGGCGGTATCGAAGGCGTGAGTTGGACCACGGGGAACGCCTACGGTGGCGGCCAATTCCTGCAGGAGGGTTTCGCCGCGGGTAATTTCTCCGAGCAGGATCTGATCTTCGCGGAAGGCCTGACCCGCCCGATCCCGCTGCCCGGCGCGGCCTGGCTGTTGGCGCTCGGATTCGCGGGAATCGGCCTCGCCGGCCGCCAAGGCACCGCCCGGCGCGGCTGACTGGCCCGTCAAGTCACGGCGGCCCGGCGCTTGAACTCCGGCTTGTCCCAAGAGCGGTTCGCCATGATACGGCGCAGCGCCGCCACCGCATCCCAGATATCGACGTAGCGCACATAAAGCGGCGAGAAGCCGAAGCGCAGGATATCCGGGGCGCGGAAATCGCCGATGACGCCCGCGGCGATCAGCGCCTGAACAATGGCATAGCCCTGGGGGTGGCGAAAGGCGATCTGGCTGCCGCGCACCGCCGAGTCGCGCGGACAGGCGCGTTCGAAGCCGAATCCCGCGCACTCCTGCTCCAGCAATGCCAGGTACAAGTCGCCCAGACGCCGGGACTTCTCGCGCACCTGCCGCAGGTCCACCTTCAGCAGCAGATCGACACCGGCCTCGAGCGCGGCGAGCCCCAGCACCGGGGGCGTCCCGACGAGGTGGCGCTCGATTCCGGCGGCCGGTCGATAATCCGCTGCGAACTCGAATGGCGCGGCATGCCCCATCCAGCCGGCGATGCTCGCCGGCGCGTGAGCTTGATGGCGCCGGGCGATGAAAAGATAGGCAGGCGCGCCGGGGCCACCGTTTAAGTATTTATAACTACAGCCCACGGCCATATCGACGCCTGCGGCATTGAGCTCCACGGGCATCGCGCCGGCGCTGTGGCTGAGATCCCAGAGCGCGAGCGCGCCCTGGGCCTGCGCTTGATGCGTCAGCGTGGTCAGATCATGCACTCGCCCGCTGCGGTAATCGACCTGGGTGAGCGCCAGTACCGCAACGTCCTCGTCCAGGGCGTCGGGCAACGCGTCCCTGTCCACCAGGCGCAGCTCGTGGCCTTGATCGAGCAGCTCGATGAGGCCCTGGATAATGTAGAGATCGGTGGGAAAATTGCGAGCCTCGGAGACGATGACTTTTCTTCCCGGACGCAGGCGCAACGCCGCGGCGAGCAGCTTGAAGAGGTTGATCGAGGTCGAGTCGGCGGCGATCACTTCATCGTCATGCGCCCCGATGAGGCGCGCGATCTTCGCACCAATCCGCCGCGGCATGCCAATCCAGTCATTGCAGTTCCAGGATCGGATCAGGTCGTTGCCCCATTGCGCCCGCACCAGCTCGTCGAGGCGCTGCCGCGTGCCGCGCGGCAGCGCCCCGAGCGAATTGCCGTCGAGATAGACGACGCCGCCCGGCAGTTCGAAGCGCTCGTGAAAGGCGCCGAGCGGATCGTCGCCATCGCGGCGCTCGCAATCGTCCCGGGTCAGGCTCTGCATCAGCTCATCTCCCGCGCCCGCGTTCGGTTTACCGCGCGAAGCAGTCGACTTCGCTACGCTCTAAGCAATCGGCTCCTAGCGGCACAATTGCGTGAAGAGCGAACCTGGCAACTCAACACACTTATAGCATCGCCATCCACGGCGGCGCAGGTAATACCCCCGCGCCACCGGCCAAGGCGCACCGCATCCGGCAAAGTCTCAGGGCAATACTCGCCGAAGGCGCCGCCCTGCTCGCCGCCGACGCCACGGCGCTCGACGCTGTCGTGCACTGCACGCGCTTGCTCGAGGATGATCCGCTCTACAACGCCGGTTACGGAAGCGTCCCCAACTCGGCGGGGCGCTTCGAGCTGGAGGCGTGCGTGATGCAGGGCCGCACGCTTGATGCCGGTGCCGTGACCTACGTCGGGAGCATCCGCAACCCGGTCGAGCTGGCGCGGCGAATCATGGAGAACACCCCGCATGTCATGCTCGCCGGTCAGGGTGCCGTCGAGTTCGCCGCGGCCAATGGGATTGCAACCGTTGCCCAGGAATATTTCCAGGCGGGCTGGGACAAGCATTGCACGACGGAGGAGACGCCCGACGGCACGGTCGGCGCGGTGGCCCGGGATCGCGCCGGCAACCTTGCCGCGGCCACCTCAACCGGAGGACAAAAGGGCAAGCTCCCGGGCCGGGTGGGCGACAGCCCGCTGATCGGCGCCGGCAACTATGCCGACAACGGGGGCTGCGCCATTTCCTGCACCGGTTCGGGCGAGGATTTCATCCGCACGGCCCTGGCCTCGTTCATCAACTTCCTGATCGGCCAGCAGGGGCTCGCGGCGCAGACGGCGGCGCGGCTCGGCGCTGAACATCTGGTAGCGAAGGTCAATGGCAACGGCGGTTTTATTCTGATCGATCGCGTCGGAAATATTGCCACGGCGCAATCGAGTGCCTACCTGCATTGCGGTTGGGTCGAGCACGGCGGCCGTGCGAGAACCGCCCTGCGCTCGCCCATACGGATCGCCCGCGTGGGGGGCTGACCAAGGTGCCAGCCAGGCGACACTCGCACCGTACGACAAAATCGTCGGAAGCGATATTCCAGCCGAAGGCTGGCCCGAAGGGCGCAGGACAGGATGCCCGAAGCAACATGGCGTGTGCGCCGCGCCAGCACGGTGGGATCATCGAAGGCAACCGGCGCGAGGCGATACGGTGGCGACCGCCAGCTCCGTTCAGCCGCCTCCCCTCGTCCCATGACGACGCAAGCCCACATACAGGCTCCGGCACATGATCAGGATGATCACCACGAACGGCAGCCCGGCGATGGTGGCGACTGCCTGCAGGGCCTTGAGACCCCCGGCTACCAGGAGCACGGCGGCGACCACCCCTTCCAGGGTGGCCCAGAACACCCGCGTAGCCGTCGGCGGCTCCGGGTCGCCGCCGGAGGTGATGATGTCGATCACCAGCGAGCCGGAATCCGAGGACGTGATGAAAAAGATCGCCACGGCAATCACCAACAACGTCATGCTGATCAGGGCGATCCAGTGCGGGATCTCGAAGGATTCGAGCAGAGCAAAGGACCCCAGGGCGACGTTGGCCTGCACCCTCTCAACCAACCCCCCGCCCTCGTAGAGCTCGTGATAAAGGGCGGAGCCTCCCATGACCGTCAGCCACAGAATGGACACCGCGGTTGGCATCAGCAGCACGCCGAGCATGTATTCTCGCAAAGTCCGGCCGCGCGAGATCCGGGCGATGAACATGCCGACGAACGGCGACCAGGAAACCCACCAGGCGAAATAGAAAAGCGTCCAGCGATTCTGCCAGCCTCCCCCCTCCGGGGGCTCGAAAGCCTCCGCGTAGGTACCACGACTGGGCAGTTGCGGAAGATAATCGCCCACGCTCTGCACCAGGGCGTGCAGGAGGAACTGGGTCGGCCCCACGATAAAGAGCACATAAAGGGTCAGCGTAGCGCCAATCACGATCGCCAGCTTGGAAAGCTTCTGGATACCGGCGGACAGACCGCTCACCACCGAGGCGGTGGCCACAGCGGTGATACCGGCGATCAAGCCCAGCTGCATCCCCACGTTGTTGGGCACGCCAAATGTTTGCTCCAAGCCGGTGTTGACCTGCTTAACGCCCAAACCGAGAGAGACGGCCACGCCGAACAGGGTGCCGGCCACGGCCACCACATCGATGGTATTGCCGATGGGACCATGCACCCGCTTGCCCAGCATCGGCTCGAAGGCCGAGCGCACGGTCATCGGCAAACCCCGGTTATAGCAGAAGAAACCGAGAGCCAACCCCATCAGGCCATACATGGCCCAGCCGTGGAGGCCCCAGTGAAAATAGCTGTGCACCAGGGCATCACGTGCGGCCTGCACGGTGCCCGGCTCGCCGAAAGGCGGCTCCGCGAAAAAGCTCAGCGGCTCCGCCACTCCGTAAAACAATAGA
This sequence comes from Nitrococcus sp., assembly GCF_059432795.1. NCBI lineage: Bacteria > Pseudomonadati > Pseudomonadota > Gammaproteobacteria > Chromatiales > Ectothiorhodospiraceae > Nitrococcus > Nitrococcus sp. The sequence continues at coordinate 14,663 of NZ_JBXWZQ010000042.1, forward strand.
CCAACGCCGGTACCGGCGGCGAATAGCATCGAGTACCAGCCCCAGTTCGAAAACTCCGGCCGTGTGTGCTCGCCCCCGAGACGTATCTGGCCAAAGCGGCTGAAGATCAGATAGACGGCGAACACGAGAAAGACGTTCATCGCCACCAGGTAAAACCAGCCCAGGTTGTCGGCGATCGCCAGTTGCGCCGTTTTGGCGGCCGACTCGAGCCGTGCGGGCGCAAACGCGCCGAAAGCCACCAGGGCCAAAATCAACACGGCCGCCGGCAAGAAAACACCCCGATGCACCGCCATGCCCAGCACGTGACTCCGCTCTGCGCTGCCGTAGCGATTCTTGTTATGCGTGTAATCGGACAAATCAGCACCTCCGGAGTTGTGCTAATGCTACGGATAGCCGGCTGAGCCGATTAGCCCCGTTTTGGAGTCGCCCGCGCGTAGGTTGATCGACGGCGGTTCGACCGGCCCTAAAGTAGGGTGCGCACCGTCCACAGCTCGGGGAAGAAACGCAGGTCGAGCACTTTTTTCAGGTAACCGACCCCCGAGGATCCACCGGTGCCACGCTTGAAGCCGATGATGCGCTCCACCGTCTTCATATGCTCGAAGCGCCAGCGCTGGAAGGCGTGCTCGAGATCGACGAGCTTCTCGGCGAGCTCATAGAGATCCCAATGATCCTCGACATTGTGGTAGACGCTCTGCCACGCCGCCTCGACCAGCGGGTCGGCCTCATAGGGCTCGCTCCACTCGCGAGCGAGCTTTCGCGAAGGAATCGGCAGTCCACGGCGATGCAGCAGCGCAAGTGTCTCATCGTATAAACTCGGACGCTCCAAGGCCTCTCGCAGGCGGGTATGTACCTGCGGATCGTTGCGGTGGACCTCGATCATGCGAGCGTTCTTGTTGCCCAGCAGGAATTCGATCAGCCGGTACTGGTAGGACTGAATACCGGAGCTGTGACCAAGCGTGTCGCGAAAGCTCAAGTAGTCCGCCGGGGTCAATGTGGCCAGCACGCTCCACGACTGAATGAGCTGGCGCTGGATAGCGGCGACCCGGGCGAGCATTTTGAAAGCCGGCCCGAGCCGGTCCTCGCGCACGCAGCCCAGAGCGGCGGAGAGCTCGAAGACGACGAGCTTCATCCAGAGCTCGCTCGCCTGGTGGATAGTAATAAACAGCATCTCGTCATGCTGGCTTGACAGCGGCTTCTGGCAATCCAGCAAGCGATCCAGGCAGAGGTACTGCCCGTAGGACATCTCCTCGCTGAAATCCCAGTGGATCGCCTCCTCACCGAGGTCAACGGTCTGCCTGTGCGAACCGGACCCCTGTCCGACCTTGCTCATAACGCCTTCCTCCCGCTCCCCGTGGCGCGGCGCGTCCGGCGGCGCTGCGGGTGGCCGTTCGTTTGCCGAGCCGAGGCGTACCCGATTTAAGTCGAGACGCCTCATCAGTCTAGGCCCAAAGCCGCCGCGCTCGAAATGCCGGGGGCTTGTCCTGCCGTTCGCGGGCCGTCGATCACTTCGTGCATGCCCCGTTACGGTGCACGGGCGCACAAAACGAGGGCAGATCTTGCGCTGAGAATGCCGCAACGCAGCGACTCACTGCCGCATAAGCGACAGCCGGTGCCGCTTCAGGCCGTGCGGAAAGGCTTGGCACGGCATTTGTTTACATTTAAGTCAGTCAAGGCGAATCGCGATTCGCTTTAATCGGTCGGCCAGAGCGCCAAAACCCGTAGCGGCTTGCCGACCCCGGATTTCTCAAACAAGCAGGAGTCGTATCATGGACAAGCAAATGAGTCGCATCGTGGATAATCAATCGAGTCGCGTCGTGGAGATGCAGACGAGTCGCCTCATGGACAAGCAAGCCATGCGCTCAGCCATCATCGAGGCCAAGGCCAGAAAAGGCCTTACCTGGGAACAGCTCGGTGAGGTCATCGGCATGTCCCCCGTCTGGACCGCTTCGGCCTGTCTGGGTGAGAACAGCATGCCGGAGGATCTCGCCAACGAGATCTGCCACACGCTGGACCTCCCCGCAGAGGTCGCCACGGCGCTGCAGGAATGTCCGCTCAAGGGCAGCAGCATCACCGAGACCGTGCCGCGCGATCCGCTGATCTATCGCTTCTACGAGGTGATGACGGTCTATGGAGAGAGCATCAAGCAAGTCATTCACGAGAAATTCGGCGACGGCATCATGAGCGCCATCGACTTCACCCTCGACGTCGACGTGGAAAAGGATCCCAAGGGCGACCGGGTGGTATTGGTCTGGAACGGCAAGTTCCTGCCGTACAAGCGCTGGTAACCGTGACGAGGGCAGCAGCGGCCCATCCGCGGCCGGCAACGGTGACGGATGGGCCGGTTGCTAGGCCCCGCCAAGGGCCGTGGCTATGTCGGGGACAGGCGCGCGGCGAGTAACCCGGGAGCTGGAAGGTGATGGCATTGTCCCCTTGGTCCTGGACATAAAAACGTCCTGGACATAAAAACCGTACCAATTCTGCCGAGCGCCGAAACTCCCCGTGGGCGGCACTCGGGATGCTTTGTACCCCTCGTTGACCGAGGTGCCGTAGACGGGATTGAAAATATTGATAGTCCCCGTCACGAAAGGCGCGCCGTCGAAGAAGCGGGAGCCGAACTGCTGCGAGAGCGTAATGGCTGCTGCTCTGCGGTCGTTTGGTGACGAGATTGACCAGGCCGCCCGGCTCGATGTTGCCGTACAGTATCGCCGCCGGGCCTTTCAGCACCTCCACCCGTTACACATTGGCCAGAGGCTGGCGCGTATCCCGGGTGAGAAAACCATCTGGCGTTGCGTATCCCGCGTTGGAAAGCCGCGAAGCAGAAATCCTTCCCGATAGCCGAAGTTGAACTGGGGAACCACCCCGCTCACGTTTTTCACGGCATCTTGCACATCGATGCTCTGCTGCTCTTGGAGCACCTGCGCCGGCACGACCTGGATCGACACCGGTGTTTCCATGATCGGGGTATCGGTCTTGGTAGCGGTCGAGGCGTTCACGGCGCTATAG
>NZ_JBXWZQ010000043.1:0-15940 GCF_059432795.1 Nitrococcus sp.
CCGCACGTTCCAAGCGCAATGACGAAAAGGATTCGGCACATCTCCCAGGCTGCTCGGCATACCTGTAGTGGTGCGCGACTGGGCGAGCAGCGGCGTGAGAAGCAATTTGCTAGGCCATTCCCTGGCATCGAAGAGGGAGGCGCGGAGCACATCCGCCGCGGGTCCATCGAGATTCGTGTGGGCCACGGCCTGATGCGCGGTCCGCTCGATTACCCTCCACACGGCACCGAGGCTGACGGTCTCGTACACCTGTGCCAGCGCATGGCCGATAGCCCGCAAATTCACCTGCAGCGCTAGCGTCTGAAAATAGGCCAATAAGGCCTGCGGGCACTGCAGAATCAATGTGTTCGGGCTGCTGCGGTCAATGCGGTAATCCGGCGCCGCCAGGCCAGCGGCCTCCAGCCATGGCTCATGGATCCGCAGCGTGTCGTGGTCACGCAGCACCAGGCGCGCCAAGCGACCGCCATCGAACTCCGCCAGCACGTTCTGCCCGTGCGCCTCCGGCATAACCCCGACACGAAAGCAAGCGAGGCCAATCTCACACAGCCGCAGCGCCAAATCCTCGAACAGCGCCAGAGCGGCGCTTGGACCGTATTCGCCACGCCGTGCCAGAATGTAATCGAACGCTGGCAGGCGACCGTCCGGCAGGATGACAGCGAAGCTCGCCATCGGAATTAGCTCGGCGCCGATCGGAGCGGGATAGCGGCGCAGATTGCAGGCGAGATGCCCCGGGTAGTCGGGCGGAAGCTCGCTTGCCGCGGGGACATGGCACCACCATAGGGTTTCGTCACACAGATCCATGCTTTCGGCGAGCACTGGATCCCGCGCTCGCAGTTCCATCAGCACACGCTGCGCCTGCGATCCGTTGTGGAGGTAGCGCGGTGGCAGCGGACGCAGCGCCCCGAGCGACGAGACCGCGAGCGAGAGCTTGAGGTGCAACCGTGGATCGCCTTCAGGCATGACGGTGCGAAGAGAGGCGCTCGGCTGCGCGTGGCACCGCTCGATCGGCAGCGGCACGATCTCCTCGCGAGCGATCTCCTCGGCGAAAAGTCGCGGGAGTGCGCAACGCGCCTGCCAGGGATGTGCCGGAATGGCCAGATAGTCGGCGGGGGCGAGGCCTTTTGCAAGCATTGCCGCGGCCAAAGCCTCGCGTTGTTCCTCGCAAAGCAGCCAGCTTGCCGGATCAGCGCTCGCGCAGGGCGCCTGCAGGACATGGGCTCGGCGCACCGCAATCCAGTGCAGGGGCCAACGGCGTGCGGCCTCGCCACTATAGCGGCGGTAATCGTCATCTGACCACTCACGCCGCGCGCGCGCCACCGGATGAAACGGCCGATCCCGCAACGCGGCTAGCCGCTCCCAGTCGGCAAGACTCAACTGCGCCTGCGCCAGATCGGCGGCAACGGCCGAAGCGGCGGATCGCGCGAGACGGCCCTGCCTCTCGGCGAGCCGCAAATCCGCGATCACGCGGGCTTGTCCCGGCTGATCGAGCTGGCTCTCGACGAACCAGGAGAGCACCTCTGCGGGCGAGAGGACACGGCAGCCCCCCACGGTGACGACGAGCACCGGCGGACGTGAACATCGCACCGATTGCAGCGGGTCCCCAGAGCATGCTCGGAAAACCAGGAACTCCTGCGAGGCCGAGCAGGTCACGAGCGCGTAGCGTTCAGCTCCGCCAAGCGGCAGCTCAGAGCACTCCAGACCGATCGGCGCGGTTTGCTGCACGCGGACACGCTCGCGGAGACCGAAGAGATTCTCCTGTAAGGCCGCATCCACCAGCTCACATAGGATAGTGTCGCGGCATTGATCGCGATGAGCCTCCGCGCTCGCGACGCCGCTCACGTCCGATGGCGAGAACATGATCCCCTCCTCAATACAAGTCGAGCCAGACGCCGGCCTTGGCCTCGCAGGCCTTTCGGTAGACGGCCTGGGCGCAGACGATGTCATCTACCGCCATTCCCATGGGATTGAGAAGGATGATCTCGTCTTCGCGCTCGCGTCCCGGACGTAGGCCAGTGACGATCTCTCCCATCTGGGCATGCAGCGCCTCGCGTGAAAACGATCCCTCCTGGACGAGTTGATGAATGATTTTCTTCTCGCGGTTCGCCTGATCCCAGTCATCGACGACTACTTTATCCGCTCGCAAAAACACCTCCTTATGCACGTCCATAACGGAGATGTTGCTGAGGAAAGCCCCCGGCCGCAGCCAGTCGTAGCGGATATAGGGGGTGTCGGTGACCGTACAGGGAATCACGACATCGGACGAGCGGATGGCAGACTCGGCGTCTTCCGCCAGTCGCACCCGCAGCTCCGGATAGCCCACGCGCAGTTCGCTTGCGAGGCGCTCGGCGGCCGCGGGACGCAGATCATGCAGATGAACATGGCGAATACCGGGGAACTGTTCCAGTAGCGTTCTCGCCTGCGCCCGGGCAATGGGTCCGCAGCCGATCAGCGCGACATCGGTGAATCCCGCCCGGGCCAGGTAACGCGCCGCCACACCCGTTACGGCCGCCGTGCGCATGGCGCTGATCAGTCCACCTTCCATGATGGCAATCGGATGATTGGTCTGCGCGTCGTTCAGGATGATGGTGGCGCTCGCCCGCTCCAGCGCAAAGCGCGACGGATTGTGCTGGCGGCTGCCAACCCACTTCAAGCCGGCGATCGGATCATCGCCGCCGATCCAGGCAGGCATTGCGATGATGCGATCGGCGATGTGCTCCGCCCCCGGCCAGCGCAGATAAGGCTTGAGGGGCTGCACGAACTCCCCGGCCGCATGGAGCGCGAAACCGCGCTCCAACGCCTCCATATAAAGGTCGGAGCGATCCGCGCCGAGGGCGACAAGATCATTTCGGCCGAGCCAGAGCACTCGCTGCGAGGCGGCTGGGCACGGTTCGGATAAATCGATGCGGGAATTGGCTTCCATGGGGGCGAGCTCCTCTCTCGATGCGAACATCCAGCGCAGCAGCAGCCATTCCAATGGCGTGTGCCACGTATGAATCTAATGATGCGATTTAAGAAGGGGGCTAAGACGCCTGCTGCCGCCGATTGTCGTCTTCCGGCAAGGACAATGGGACGCAAGCGGCGGCAGGCGCCAGCAAATGACGCCGTTCCAGTGGTGGCCAGTTCTGCGCGTAGACGGTATCGAGGTAACGGTCACCCCGGTCGGCGAGGAGTGTCAGCACCGTGGCTCCGCGCGCGAACGTGTGGCGGATTTTGTACACGCCGGCTATTACCGAGCCGGAGGAGCCGCCGGCAAAGATGCTCTCCTTCTCCACCAGCTCCCGGCAAACGCGGGTTGCCTCCCAGTCGGTCACATAAACGACTTCATCGATCTCTCGCCTGTCTAGCAGTTCCGGAGGACGGCTCGCGCCGATGCCAGGTAATTCCCGAGGTCCGGCCGCACCACCGAAAATCACCGAGCCCGCGGCGTCCACGGCGATCACCCGCAATCGGGGGTAGCTTCGCCGCAACCGGCGCGCCAGTCCGAGAATAGTGCCGGTAGTGCTGACACCGATTACCATGGCATCCAGCCGCGTATCACCGAGTGCCGCGACGATCTCCTCTCCCTCGCCGTGGTAGTGTGCCTCCCAGTTGCGGCAGTTTGCATATTGGTTAAGCCAAACCGCGTTCGGCATCGTACGAAGCAGGTGTTGCACGCGCGCGACGCGCGTGTGCAGGTAGCCGCCCTTTGCGTCCTGTTCGCTCACCATGTCGACGTTGGCGCCAAAGGCCTTGAGGATGTTCAAGTTGGTCTGGGATATCTTCGGATCCACCACACAGGTGAACCGCAGCCCATGGACATTGGCCAGCATTGCCAGTGCGATGCCAAGGTTACCGGAGGAACTCTCCACAAGGTGCGATCCCGCGGTGATGGTACCGTCCTTGAGCCCCTCTTCAATCAGATACTTGGCCGGTCGGTCTTTGACACTCCCCCCTGGGTTGAGCATCTCCAACTTAGCGATAACGCGGGGATTGTTCGGAAACAAACGGTTCAGAGCGACCAGCGGAGTGTGCCCGATGCAATCAGCTATTGACTTGTAGATCATTGGCTACCCTTCCGTGGAACGATGGTTAGGAAGGCCGAATCCGAGATTCACGCCGGTGCAGTACGATTCTCAGAACACGCCTTGACGAGAACGATAACGTCAATGAAAACGATTCGCAACAATAATATAAGACAGGCGTCCCGCTGTGCTGCGTTAGCGATGCAAAAGGACGGATAGGCCGTCAGCCGCGCCGAAAAAAGCCGCCATCCGGCAAACCGGGCGAGCCGCCGCTGTGAGGCCAAATTCGAAAAGAAGAGAGATGGCTAGGGCCAGAGGCCAGAGGCCAGAGGCCAGAGGCCAGAGGCCAGACTCCAAGGCAGGGTCATCACGATCGAGTGGGGAAACCGGCTTCCACGGCGGCGCGGTCAGCGGCTGGCAGCGCGCTCGATTCTCACGAGTTGCCGGCATGCTGCTGCCACCTCAGCGTAGACCGCCTCGGGATTGCTTTGGTAGCGGCGTGAGAAATGAAACGGCACCAACCGCCCGACTTGGGCGCTTGCGGCAATCTCGCCGCAGGCTCGCGCGGTAAGATGCCCCGTGCGTTGAGCCCGGCCGCGATCCGCCTCCAGAAAAGAGGCCTCGCAGAAAAAGACGTGAGCATCGGCGGCAAAGCGTCTCAGCGATTCACGATTCTCCGCGGTGTCTGCGAAGTCAGTGGCATAGACGAGCTTGAAGCCCGCCGCAGTGCGTGTCATGTCGTCCGCGAGCGTCGCCGCGCTCGCCCACGTACCGTCAGGAAGTTGAATCGCGCGCCCGCCCTGCTTGTTGCGTACCGCCGCCTTGAGTGACCTGAGCCATCCGCCGGGCGGCAGGCCGCTTGCAGCGAGCCGTTCTTTGCGTATGTGCACTTGCCTTGGCTGCTCGAAGGCGAATGCAAGCACGGGTGTACCGTGGTCGAGCGTGATGCCACGAACTTTGAACTCCGACTCGTCAAGCAGGATCCCTCGCGAATCGGTGATCTCCCCCAAATAGGTAGCGAGCGTCGCGCCGGCCTCGAGCCGCCAACGCAGCAGCCGCTCGCCGTGCACTTCCAGCACCTCGAAACGCGGTGCGCGCTCACCGATGCGGTCCCAAAGGATGCCCCTCAGCAAGCCCTCCACATGCTGTGCCAGACCCGGCGGGCCATACAGCCGACAGACGGGGAACGCCCCCAGCCGTGAACGCAGCAGCCACAAGAAGCCGCCGATATGATCGAGGTGGGCATGAGTGATGAAAACATCCGTTACCTGATGAGCGATGCGCGCCGGCAGGCGGACGGCGTCCCCCAAGTCGAACAATAGGCTGCGACGCTGCTGTCGCAGCCGCAGATGCAGCAGCGGATCGCCAATCACTCCGTTAACCAGCGTTGCGAATGCCGAACCGGCGTGAACCACATCAGCGACGCCGGGAACCGCGGCGACCACAGGCAGGACATCCGGTGGTGGACGGCCCCGCACAACCGCGCGTCCGAGCGGCTTCGCCGTTACCAGACAACCGTTGCGCTCACGCCTGGCATCGCGCACGAGGAGATACTCTGGCGCGGCGGCCGCTGGCCGTGGCGCGCGAAGTCGCAGCCGGTATCCCTCCAGCGCCACGATTTCACCCAAACGACGAGCGCCACGCGCATCGCCGAGACCGACTTGCCGGCCTCGCCAGGCCGACGGCACATCGATAGGCGGCGGCGTGCCAATCACCGCCAACTGCTCGAGGTCCGCAGTCAGCTCGCACGCGTTTGCGAGATAGGCAGCCCAGAGCCTGCTTCGGCTGGCTGTCCGCGCCAGTGGCGCCGTGCGAGCGATGCGGCGCGCGCTACCGAGCACTCGGACCTCTACCGAAAGTGCGCTCAATTCGTGCACCAAGGGCAGCACTCCATGGGCATCGACCAGCGCCACCACCAAATCGACTCTACTTCGCTGAACCAGTGCTTCCAGGAATTCTGCCGCCGGCGCTCCGCGCACCAGCCCGGGTGCATCCACAACCCGCACGGGAGCCGGATGGCGCGCGAGCACACGACCCGCTGCCATCATCAGCGGCAGCCGGAAGCGAGCGGCATCGAGGGAGCACACGGCCTCGAGGTCGAGCAGTCGCCAATCGCCATTGGTCCATTCAGCAAGATTAACGGCGCCGGGCGCGCCAAACCCCGGATTCCCGATATCTGCGCTGAGACAGCCAGAGGCTTGGCCTCGCTCATGCAGGGCCCGGCAAAGTTCCGCCGCCAGGTGCGTCTTACCGAGCCCGCCGGCACCGAAGAGCATAATGCGCGCATCGCTGCTCAACATGAGCTCAAGCAGCCCATCACGGGTTATGCCGCGGAAATTCGCTGAAATCGGGCTAGCCATGCCGTCGCGTCGGATTGGCCACATTGGCCGGCGCACGCCGTTGCGCTTCGGCGAAACAAGGAGGCCACCCGGCTGCCTGTGAAGCGGCGCTCAAGACGGTCGTCTCTTGGTACAATAGCAATTAATCACAAACGGCAAAGGTTTCCCGCCATGAGCCAGGAAGTGGATAGCTACGAAGAAGCCTCCGCGCAAACGGTGGAGCTGGGTAACCGGCTGGCCGATGACGAGACGGCAAACCCCGGGGAAATCGCGGACGGCCTGCTCGCCGGTGCCATCCAATACTGGCTTTACTCGCGCCAGCCGTGCGGAGATCCGAGCTGTGAAGACTGCACTGCGCTATGCACCGCAGACCGTCGCCTCGACGAGCTGCTCACGGTCGTTCGGGAGCTGGCGGAAACCAGTGAGTACTTCCACTCACCGCACGACCACGGCGCCGGCCGCGCCTAAGCGCATCAACAATCGAACGCGCGCCGGTATTCGATACCGCCCGTTCGGCTTTACCTCCAAGGTGCGCGAGGCAGTCCTTCGAATTGGCTCAAATCACGCGAGGCAACTTGCCCCACCCGCCCCTTCAGCCGTCAATGGCTCAGCGCCGGTCGAGTAGCGCGAAGGCGGAATAACCGCCACGCGCGATAAGCGGGCGAAAGCGCCACTCACCGTCAACCGGAATCCGCTTGCGAGGTCGAATCTGCGGTGAGCTGGCGCTCGAGCCCAACCGCGCTCAGAGCATGGCCACCACATCGCTTGCCTGAAGACCCTTGGGGCTCTCGACGATGTCGAATTCCACCCGTTGACCCTCCTGCAACGAGCGAAACCCCTCGCCCCGAATGGCCCGAAAATGCACGAACACGTCCGGCCCCTGCTCCTGACTGATAAAACCGTATCCCTTCGAGTCGTCGAACCACTTGACGACACCGCTATAACGCTCCGACATGAATAAAACCTCTACGCAGCAGGCCGTTTACACAACCGTATGCCCTCTCGATCCGGCACAGACACGGTGCTCACCCTTTGGACTCTGAAAGCCGTCGTGCTTGCTCGGCACACCGGAGCGCTCCGCGCCTGCGGGCCACGGGGTGTCAAGGCAAGCATAGAACAGAATTCACCCATAGCGTAATCGCCGGAGCGTGTTCCGAAACCCGACCTGCACCGGACAACATCGGGCATTTCAAGCGCCCGGAGATTGGGACGATAATCCACTGCCAATGAGAGGTAGCGCTCGAGCGCATAGTCACCGGGATTTCGCGGCAACCGCTCCGGTGGCTCCACAAGCCGGTTGTCCTCCCTCAAGCATCCCCTTGGCTCGTTCGAGCTCAGGCTTGCGGATTGACCAGAATCCGGCCGCGCACCTGCCCTTTGAGCAGCTTATCGACATACTCATCGATCTGGCCCAGATGGATTTCCCTGGCGATCGCATCGTAGCGATTGGGACGCCAGTCCCGCGCGAGCCTCTCCCATGTGCGCTCCCGCTGATCCCGAGGAGTATTCTGCGAGGAGACGCCCAACAAGCTGAGGGAGCGCAGGATAAAAGGAAGCACGCTCGTGTGCAGCTCCGCTGACGCCACCATCCCGCAACAGGCGACGCTGCCGCGATGACGGACGGCCTTGAGCGTCGCGGCCAGAAAATCACCACCAACCGTGTCGACCGCTGCCGCCCAGCGTGATTTGAGCAACGGACGAGCACTGTGGTCGAGCAATTGCTCGCGGGGAATGACCTCTTCAGCGCCCAAGCCACGCAGCCAGTCCGTGGCGTCTTGCTTGCCCGTGGCAGCGACTACCCGGTAACCTCCAGCGCTCAGCATGCTCACGGCCAGACTGCCAACGCCGCCGCTGGCGCCGGTGACCAATACCTCACCGTTCTCGGGATGCACATCGTGCGCTTCAAGGGCGTGGATACATAAGGCCGCCGTGAATCCGGCCGTGCCGCATATCATTGCCTGGCGTAGCGTTAGTCCTGCGGGGCAACGTACCACCCACGCAGCCGGCACACGCACATAGCCGGCAAAGCCCCCGTCCGTGTTCATTCCGAGATCGTAGCCGGTAACGATCACAGCGTCTCCGACCTGCCAGTCTGGACTCCCGCTCTGCGCCACGGTACCGGCACAATCGATTCCCGGCGTATGCGGGTAGCTCTCGGTAATGCCTTTTGCGCCGGTAGCCGACAGTGCGTCTTTGTAGTTCAAGCTGGAATAATGCACGCGCACGAGCACGTCACCGTCGGGCAAATCGGCGGTGCTCAACGTGCGAATGCTGGAGACATAGCGTCCCTGATCGGTCCTCTCGATGCGAAAGGCACGAAACTGCTCGCTGCTCATGCTCTCCTCGACGCTTCAGCGCTCACGCGTGGAACTCTTTGCTGCCACATACCGGTCCCGCTCAGCTTAGAAAAAGCGCATAGGCGGGATGCATGCTCTCATCCCGATAACGATAGCCGAGCTTGTCGAGGGAAGCGCGGAATTTACCTCGCTCTCCCTGCGGGACCTGAATACCGACCAGCACACGTCCATAATCGGCACCGTGATTGCGATAATGGAACAAGCTGATGTTCCATCGCTTGCTGAGCTGGCGCAGGAACTTGAGTAACGCCCCGGGACGCTCGGGGAATTCAAAATGATAAATTATCTCATCCTGCACTTTGTGGCCGCGGCCGCCGACCATATGCCGCAGATGAACCTTCGCCATTTCGTCCGCGGTCAAATCAAGTACCGGATAGCCGCGCTCGCGCAGTAGCCGAATCAGCTCGTCCTTCTCCTCGAGCCCGTCATTGAGTGCGATTCCGGCGAACACGTGAGCCTCGACCGGATCCGCGTAGCGGTAGTTGAACTCAGTTATGGAACGCGAGCCGATGGTCTCGCAGAAGGTCCGGAAACTGCCGGGGCGCTCGGGAATCGTTACGGCCAGCACCGCCTCTCGATGCTCGCCCAGCTCGGCCCGTTCCGCCACGTGGGAGAGGCGCCCGAAATTCATATTGGCGCCGGAATTGACCGCCACAAGCGTCTGATCACGCACGCCGTGTGTCTCGACATATTGCTTCAAACCGGCAACCGCCAATGCCCCGGCCGGCTCCACGATGGAACGGGTATCATCGAAAATATCCTTGATGGCGGCGCAAACCTCATCGGTGGAGACAAGAATACACTCATCGACCATCTGCTTCGCGATACGAAAGGTTTCCTTGCCGATTTGCCTCACCGCCACACCGTCCACGAAGATCCCAACATCGTCCAGCACCACCCGACGGCCAGCTGAAATGGCGCGTTGCAGAGTCGGAGCGTCCTCCGGCTCGACACTTACGATCTTGACATCGGGCCGGACCTGTTTGACGTAAGCGGCGATACCGGCGATCAGGCCGCCGCCGCCAACCGGAACGAAAATCGCCTGCAGCGGATGGGCATTCTGGCTGAGAATCTCCATGCCGACGGTACCCTGGCCCGCAATCACATCCGGATCATCGTAGGGGGGGATATACGTGAGCCCCCGTTCGGCCACGAGCCGTTCCGCGTGATCTCTGGCCTGATCGTAGCTGTCGCCGTGTAGGATAACGCGGCCCCCGAGGCCGCGAACCGCATTGATCTTTATTCCGGGGGTCGTTCGCGGCATAACGATCGTGGCCTTGATACCCAGGCGCCGGGCCGACAAGGCGACACCTTGCGCATGGTTCCCTGCCGAGGAGCAGATCACGCCGTGCTCCAGCTGCTCATGCCCGAGCCGCAGGATTTTGTTGTAGGCGCCGCGGATTTTGAAGGAGAAGACCGGCTGGAGGTCTTCACGTTTCAACATGACCCGGTTGCCGAGCCGCGCCGAGAGATTCGCCGCGCCTTCCAGCGGCGTCTGGCGGGCGAGGTCGTAGATGCCTGCGGTGAGAATTTTCTGCAGATAATCCTTCATTTCCCTGCTCTTCCGGCGACGCGCCCCAAGGCTGAACTCAAACGCCCGAGTCCGGCTGGAGCGCTGGCTAAGACGTTGACCTTCAACGCGATACTGTCACCGTGTATGCTATATGTAATGCTTTTGTTCGAGGAACCGGACCATGGCTTCAGATCAGGGTAAAAAGGCCGCCGCCGAGGCTGCGTTGTCGCATGTGCAGCGCGCCGGCATCGTAGGTGTAGGTACCGGCTCAACCGTGAACCTTTTCATTGATGCACTAGTATCCATAAAAGGCGCCGTTGAGGCCGTCGTTTCCAGCTCGGAGGCATCGACCGAGCGGCTTCGCCGCCACGGCTTTGATGTGCGCGAATTGAACATGGTGGATGATCTTCCCGTGTATGTAGACGGTGCCGATGAAATAAATCGACATTTGCAAATGATCAAGGGCGGAGGCGGCGCATTGACCCGCGAGAAAATCATCGCCGCCGTCAGCCGTCGTTTCATTTGCATTGCCGATGCGTCCAAGCGCGTCGACGTATTGGGAGATTTCCCACTACCGATTGAGGTCATTCCGATGGCGCGCAGCTATGTGGCGCGCGAGATGGTGAAGCTTGGAGGCTGGCCCGTACTGCGGGAAGGCTTTACTACCGATAATGGCAATCTGATCCTGGATGTGCGCAATCTGCAGATCATGGAGCCGATCCATTTAGAGCAAACCATCAACAATATTCCCGGCGTAGTAACGGTCGGAATTTTTGCACTTCGCCCCGCCGACGTGCTCCTTTTAGGCACCGACGGTGGGGTCGAGACGCTCACCGCCTCCTGATGCGAACGCGAGTATCGGAAGTCAGCCGACGGCAGATTCGGTTTCCGAACCCGTCGTCGAGCGATAAGCCGCAATCCGGATACGTTTGTTAGACGGCCGACATGGACTTTCAACGGCTGCTTATTATCGTTGGTATCGGCCTCTTGGTGGCGGGGCTACTCTGGCCGCTACTCACGAAACTCGGGCTCGGCCGCCTGCCGGGTGACATCGCCATCAAGAAGGATCATTTTACTTTCTATTTCCCGATCGCCACTTCGATTGTTGTAAGCTTGTTGCTGACGCTGATCCTCTGGTTGTTTCGCAAGTGAATACCCCTATCTGCAGCAAGGGCGACGGCCACAAGCTGTCCGCCGCCTCCTACACTTGCCTGATCCTTTCTCGACACACTGGGGCTGCGGGCGCATCGAGGTCTCGCGATGCGGCGCTGCGTGAGACCTAACACGCGCCAGTTGGGCTGCCTTGAGCGAACCGCCTTGGGGCCGAGCCTGAAAAGCAAAGAGAGGTGCTGAATTTTAGAGGGGGCGAGGATACGCTCGGATCAGGTGCCCTGCTGGCGGCCCTTGGCAGTGTCATGCTCGTGCGAGCCACACGCAGAAAGGGGAACGCCCTCTTGATAAGCTCGGGTGCCGTCGGTGTAAAAATCATTCTTCCAGATCGGCACCCGCTGCTTCAGCGTGTCGATAGCCCACTCGGCGGCGTCGAATGCATCGCCTCGATGCGCCGAGCGTACGACGATAACAACACTCGCTTCCCCGATCGCAAGCGCCCCGATCCGATGCACAATCCGACACTCGGCCACACCGAAGCGGCGTTTCGTCTCGTCTTCCAGTTCCTGCAGCACCCGCTCCGCCAAGGGCTTATAGGCGGTATACTCCATGCGCTCCACTTGGCGGCCGCGGTGATGATTACGCACGACGCCCTCGAAGACGATCAACGCCCCGCAGGCGGGATTTTCCGTCTCACGCTTGAGGATCTCCGCATCGAGAACCTGATCCGTGATGTGCTCCATGTTAACCCTCCTTAACCACCGCTCACCGGCGGCAGCAGGACCAGCGGAGCATCCCCATTCACCATTTCCGAGCGTGGAATCACCTCATCGCCTATCGCACAGGCGATGCGCGGCAAATGTGCCTGCAGCGCCGGAATCCGCTCGCCAAGCTCTTCCAGGATATGCGCCACACGACTTGGCGTG
This sequence comes from Nitrococcus sp., assembly GCF_059432795.1. Classification (NCBI taxonomy): domain Bacteria; kingdom Pseudomonadati; phylum Pseudomonadota; class Gammaproteobacteria; order Chromatiales; family Ectothiorhodospiraceae; genus Nitrococcus; species Nitrococcus sp. The sequence goes on from NZ_JBXWZQ010000043.1 coordinate 12,247, forward strand.
TCGATGGGAAGCTCTAGCGCTTCTCCGCCGACCGCCTCCTGCAGAACCCCGTAGAACTCGATTCGCATACCTTGCTCTTCAGCCTCCCAAGCCATGCATGGAAATGGCTCGCTCGACGTAGCCCTTACTCTCGACGAAACCGCGTCCCTTCCGCCAGACCGCGCCACGAATGATCTGCTCCAGCTCCTCCCGCGAAGCCCCGGTACGCAAAGGCTCCTTCAGATCGGTGCACACCGGCGAGAACAAACAAGGGTAGATCTCGCCGGTGGACGTTACACGCACCCGGTCGCAGCTGCCGCAAAACGGATTGGAAATGGTGGAGATAATGCCGAGGCGGTATTCCCCGTCCATCCGATAATACGTAGCGGGTTCGCGCGTACGCGGCAGGCGCTCGACGATGAAATGCTGCTTCAGCGCGGTGATGATCTCTTCCTCCGTGAACACCTTGTTGGGCTGCCAGCCGCCACGCGCATCGAGCGGCATGAACTCGATGAATCGAAGCGAGATACCTTCGCCCATGGCCCATTGAGTCAACGGAACCACGTCCTCCTCATTCTCGCCGCGGATCGCGACGGCGTTGAGCTTCATCGAAAGCCCGGCATCCCGGCTTGCCCGTATACCGCGCAGCACCGGCTCGAGCTCGCCACCCCCGGTCATCTTTCGAAAACGTTCCGGGTCGATGGAATCGATGCTGATGTTGACATCATCGAGCCCCGCGGCAACCAGCGCCGCGGCATGGCGGTCCAGCAGGGAGGCGTTGCTCGTCATGGAAATGCGCTCCAAGCCCAGGGGTCGCAGCTCGTTGAGTCGCTCGATGAAGTCCGGAACACCCCGGCGCACCAGCGGTTCCCCACCCGTGAGCCGGATATTGGTGACACCCATGCGCGAGACGAACAGCCGCGCGATTCCCCACAATTCCTCGAAGCTAAGGAGCTCGTGGCGAGGTGTCCACTTGGGATCCTCTGGCATGCAGTAACCGCAGCGGAAATTGCACCGATCCGTCAGGGACAGTCGGAGCTTGCGCTTGCTTCGACCGAAGCGATCAACGAGGGTATCGCCCTCACGAGTCGCCTCCTCGGCCCGTTGCCACGTGTCACGGTCACGACTAGGGTCAAAAGCCATTCGCATATTGGATCTCCCGATGGCCACCGTCAGCCCATTCGGTAGGTTTTACAACAGTATTTATGGGTTCCCATACCCTCTCGAAGCCGAATCCCGTCGCCCGTTCAGGAAACCCGTTACTACTGGGCGTATGATACCTTACCTTGGCATTTTCCTCCAGCCAGCACGTAAGGCCGTCAGCAGGAAAGCGCGCTTCCTGCTGACGGTTCGCAGCCCTTGTTCCCAGCGGATCGAAACGCCGCTGCCGGCGGCGAATCGCTGGATGCGCCTTATGACGCTTGGGAGTATTTACGTGCCGGGGGTGGACTCGTCTGCAGCGACTCCTCCACGCCCTCCTCTTCGGTAGACTCCTCTGTGCCGGGCCGTGTCTTGCTGATTGCCCACAAGAAGGTGCCTACCCAGCCGATCAGTGTCCAGCCGAGCAACAGATTGAATAAACCGATCATGGAACGGCGGTGGTGATGACGCAATGCCGCGATAAACCACGGCATAAAATACAGGAGGCCGCCGGCCACGAGGATAATGAGCATTGGAAGATCTAGTGCGTTGAAGTTCATGGCAATCCACCCTTTCGCCAATAACTGCACCGGATTCATTCCCAAAGCTTAGCAGTCGCGCAATCCTATGCCAGGGGTACCTCCCATGTCGCCGGCGGGAGTCCGCCTCTTTTCACACGCAAGCGCTGCCGCGGTGGACCTCGTCAGCAAGCTCAGCCGTCAACGGCGCTCGGCATCCCAAACGATGATGTGTCCCGGGCGCACCAGCGTCGAGATCCACTGCAGCACGTCTTCGACCGTTTCCGGTTCATCGAAAAACTCCACTACCAGAGGCAAATCGGCGCGCAGACGTAACAAGTCCGCCGAGTGAATCTGCCCGTGCGTGCCAAAGCCGACGATACCTCGGAACACGGTAACCCCGTGAACTTTGTGCTCGTCCTGCAGCCGCCGCACGATCTCGTGCATGAGGTTATGGTGGTTGACTTTATCGATCTCGCTAATGTATATGCGCGCCACCTTGACTCGCACGCTCATGGTCTTCTCCTGCCCGGATTCGCATCCGCAGAGTTCGTTCAGAAGTTCCTCGCGACATATACCGCAGCGAAAGCCGCAATCATTCCAAGCCCGATCGACAGCCCCAGGTAGACCGCGGCCTTACCGGCCTGACCGTCTTCAACGAGCAGCAGCGCCTCCATGATGAAGGTCGAGAACGTAGTGAACGCGCCGAGCCCGCCGGTCATAATCCCGGTCCGAACGGCCGGCGAGATTGTCACGCGCTCCAGCGTCTGGATAAAAACAAACGCGAGGAGGAACGTACCCAATAAATTGACGATCAGTGTCGCGAGCGGAAAGTCCTGGCCGTAAAAGCTTTGAATAAACCGGGTCAAGCCATAACGAGCGTAGACTCCGAGGATTCCGCCAATGGCAAGCGCGAGGTAAGTAGCCATGAATCCATGAATTCCTTATTTGATCGGTGACAGAAGTAGCGCACACAAAATACGCAGATGTGACTCCGCGCTCAAAGCCGCCCCGACGTCTCGCCCACAAGGTGCAAGCAGTCGAGAGACAACACAGCACCTTAGTCCTCTAGTGCTGCCACAGCTCGCCGACAGCCAACAGAGCTGTCCCGCTACCGCCGCACCCCTTTTGCGCCACCCTGGCGAATTTGGCCATGCGGCCAATAACGCAGATCACTCCCGCGCTCGATGAGACCGATGACCTAATGCATCCAGTAAAAGTGCGCAAGCAAGCTTCCGATTGCCTGAGATCGGATCATCGATAATGCGCTACGATACGCCATTATAGGTTAGCCGCCCGACACGGCGTGGCAACTCGCCCATCTTCCAAAGCGATCTGCGCCCACGGGTCAAGTGACTGAGGCGATACCGAATCGGACGAGGGTGCGCGCTATCCGAGCTTGATCAGAAGGGTATGTAAGAAGCCAATGACGAAGACCAATCCATGCCATTCTACCGGCTAGGTGCCGACCGGCTCACCGCGCGGTTCGGTTACCGGCTAGGCAAACCCCCTTCGGTGACGACCCGCCCTTCGCCAACCGGGAACGGGTCACTTGCGCCGCGCCAAACCAAGGTCAGCCTTTGCAGCTTGTATCCCCCGAGCGTCACCGCTAGCGAGCGCCGGCACCGGTTACGGCAATACGCTCGACAACGCCTATCATGCCATGGTCAGAGTTGGTTTGAAGCGCCTACCTGACTAAAAAGTATTCCTCGAAGCCGAGAATCTGGTGTTCGAACCACAGTGATCGCGTTTTCATCCTTCGAGCGTCACAACGTGCCGTCCCTTGATTTTGACGCTTGGCCCGAATGCCGTCAGACTCTGAGTAATGGGCATCCCTGCCCGCCCCCATAAAGTCCCTTGAAAATAGGCTATCCCCCGCATTTACCGATTAATGTGCAATACTTCACATTAATGGCGAAGGCGTTCATGGCAGCGGCTTCCGGGCGGCTGTAAAATTCGCACTTTCCTAGCCACTCAGCGAAGCGAGCTCTCGTACAAGTCCCCGCACATGAAAATCGGGCTCGGCCTCACCGTTCTGGCAGGACTTGTGCTCGCCG
>NZ_JBXWZQ010000044.1:0-18937 GCF_059432795.1 Nitrococcus sp.
ACAGACAGGTATATGGCTACGGTTTTGACCTAAAAAACACTTTGCATGGGAAGCAGAATGCTAAAAATATTCCGAAACAAATCCGGTCGTACACTCAAGCCTTGAAGAAACTCTCCTTAATATCAGAAAATTAGTGAAGGATCTCTCGCTGTGCATGCCCGCCGCGAGACCCAGAGGCCGCCCGCGCGCGGCCACATGGCCGCGTGCGGACTGCGAGATAGCGGCTACCGCGCGGCGCTCCGCGCGCTCGGTGAGAACGCCTTCAACCCAAGCAGGGAAAGCCTGTATTCGTTGCGTTTGACATCGAAGCCGATGCGGTACTTGCTCGGGTAGTGTGCCGCGATGCTGTAGGATTGCGGAGTCCGCACGGGCGCGGTGATATCCGGCCGCGATTTCAGGTAGGCAAGTGTCACCATGGGCTCCACGAAGATAAGCCGCCCGCCGTAGTAGCCGTAAAGGAAGGTGTGATCGAAAGCCTTGCCATGGAATTCGTGGCTCTTCGTGTCAATGCCGTGGTATCCCATCTTCTCGACGGCAGAGTCCGCTGGCACGACGTAGCCTTCTGGCACCAAGGTTCGATCCGGTGGGGCAAGGAAGGGCTTTGCGGCCGCCCCTTGGAAGGTCACCGCTTCCTGTTCGGCCCGGCTGATGAGATAGAAATGGATGTCGAAGTGCGGTACGGAGTATATCCCGGCCGGCGGGTGCCCGGTGGGATTCCAGTTGAGACCCACGTGATCATAGCCGGTACGCGGCCCATCCGAAGGCATCGGCAAGACATATTCCCAAGTCTCTCGGTGCGAAGCGGCTGCGGGCAGCCCATCGAGCGCCGCGGGGCTCAAGACGACGCTCACCGATGCCGGCCTACCGGCCGAGCTGGCCGCAACGACGACCCGCGCCACACCGTTGCCGAGGGGAACGGGTTCCCCCTTGTATATCCTGGCGTGCGCGATGTGGATTGTGCTGCTCGCCATCAGGCTGAAAGCGAATGTGGACACGAGTGCGAAGAGACGAAAACCAACGCGTCTGAAGCTAAGCATGAGCCACCTCTGATGTCGTGAACCGGAGCGGCTCGACACGACCACGGCGCAACCGGCAAAGCAGGCCCGCCCTGGACCTATCCCGGCTCCGGTCAATGCAAAGGAAAAGCAACCCAGCGCCTTAAGCGACGGCCGTCTCGGTTCGGACCAAAGGGTCGCTTGGAAAAGAAGTAGGGTCGGATCAGATCATCCGAACCGCCAATCCTTGCGCTTACCTTCTGCCTCCGCGGATGCACGGATGACCTCGGCGAAGAAATTATATATCGCGCATTACGTAGCTCAAGATGAACAGATCAGGCGCAGCACGGAGCAAATGAGAAGAGTTTTCGACTCCTGATGCGCCGGGATTGAGGATGACGTAACTTGCTTTCGCACATTTGCGGGGGCGACCAGAGGTGTCTAGCCGCCACTCACGCATTCAATGAAGACTATCGTTCTACTTTTACCAAGGAACGGCCTCGCCGCAGTGCAACCGAGATACCGAACACTTCACGTTGTAGCTTTTCAGGCGGTAGTTGCCCGGCGCTGCGCATACTCGGCGGCAAGAAACACGCTGCGTAACGCTTGCAAGTCGGCGGACAGCGCTGCTTCGTAGTTGGGGGACAGCTCCATACCAAGTGTATCTTTCAGTACCGGCCGCAGCGCTGCGACTCTCGCGAGCATGTGCGCCCTGTGCTGCGGTGCCGCCAGATTGGCCAGATTCCAAATGTGGCCATGGCGGTAAAAGCGTAAAAAAACATCCCTGGCCGTTTGGGTCCCCATTGCCCGGGTCAGCATCTGTTGCGGAAGGCCACGGCGAAATCGCCCAAGCTGCCACCGCAGGTTCGGTACGATCGGCGCGGGCTCCTCCGGATGCGGAATCCGCGCGAGCGCCGGATAGTAGCGGGCTAGCAGGCTGCGAAATACGCCCCGGTCCACCAGCGCGATCGGCGGAATCGAGGACCAGATCTCGAAGAGACGCCGATCGTAGAACGGCATAATGGTATCGAAATGACCGCCGAGCAGGGAGAAGTAAGACCCTACGTGACGGCGGTTACGATTTTCCAGATACCACAATACATAGGCTTGTACGGTTGCGCATTCGGTACTGAGGCCAGAGAGTATGTCCTCGCGTACCTCGTCCAGGTCTACGGCGGGTATGAACAGATCCTGCAGATTCGGCCGTGTCGAAGCGTAATAACGCTGCAATATACTATCGACCAGCGATTCACGGGACGCATACTGCGCGGCACTAAAATCGCCGGCCCGGAGACCGGCCGGGGCGTCGCCGCAGTAGCCATGTAGCAGCGGGCTGCCGGGCGTCGAGGACGCCCCAAACAAATTCATAATCGATGAGGATGCCAGGTCCGCCGTGCCTTCCATCGTTTCCAGATGGTGAGTGAGATGGCGCAGCGTATTGTCCCCGCGATAAGGAATCATCTCCAGATCGAGATTCAGCGTCCGTGCTACCGCCCTAGCACTATGCCACTCCTCATTCTGTCGGCGTCCATAATTGAGGGCGCGGATTTCGATGCCGTGGTCCCGGCATAAGGCGGCAATCAGACGCGAGTCGAATCCCCCGGACAACGCCATTAGCACTGGCCGCGGCGCACCTGCGGTTTTGTCCAACAACGATTGCGCCGAGGTGTCTCGGATTGTCTCGATCGTCTCATCCAACAGCCTGAGCGGCGCGACCGGCGCGGGGCGGATATCGCGGCCACGGCGCGCGGACAGCCCGGTGGCACGACTCCAGCGATAGCACCCGCCTGGCAGTGTGCGCCGGATGCGTTGATGCAATGTACGTCCCGCCAGTGGCGACCAAAAACCCATCAACTCATACATCGCCACCGTATCCGCGGGTTCCGCTAGCGCCGGAAACAAACACAGCAGGTCGGCGATGCGCGTGCCCAAGACATTGCCGCCCGTTGTGCGGGCCACGTGAATGGGCTTAACCCCCAGCGCATCGCTTTCGATCGATAAGCTTGTCTCTGTAGGTTGTAACAGGTTATAGCACTGAGCCGACTGCTCGGCCTTTTGGTGTACGGCTTCCGAGTCGGCGCCATTGAAGTTTACCGCCGTCAAGCGCCCCGAAACTGCTGTACCAGCAAACACGTCCAGCAACATAGTGGGCGGCACCGCCGCCGAGACCGGCGCAGGGGCCGCCACGGCCAACAGGTAGCCGTCTTGGCGCAGGGTCTCGAGGCCAAGGCCCTCGATCAGCCCGGCCGCGTGTGATAGCTCTTTGGTTCCAAACTCACTGTTATCGGGTAGGTACGCAACAAAGCGAGTGATGAAGCTAATTTGGTTCATTGTCCGTTACCTTTATTGAGCGGCAGACTATCACCGCACTAGGAGAGAAACTCAACTTCGGCAACCTTCTTTGAAGGCGCGACAGCATACGGAATTCAGCCGCTCCAACCGGAACTGACCCACCAGGCTGTTTTAGACGTGCCAGATCGGCCTGAGCGTCTGTCCAGAACAGCGTGCTAACTGACCCTTCTCAGCTACAAAACTTTAGAAATCTGCCTAAACCAGCAATCAACCTGTTTTCTCGCGATCAACCTTTCAATGGGACCAGCGAAATGAGCCCCCTAAATAGCAAGGATTCACGATTGACCACACCGTAGCACTCATGGGTCTGTTGCAAAGAGGTCGGATTGCTCTCATTCTCCCGCATCGAGCGCACCAACAGATGCAGGCAATCGTTGCTCTTCAGTGCTGAAAGGCGGTGGCGGGCTACGCTAATCTTGTGCGAGGTATAAACCAATGGATCTTTCTTGAAATCCAGATTGGCCTTGATGGCTTTCTCAAGCAAAGCACACGAGATTAATGCACAAGGGAATATTTCGGGAAAACTGGCCTTATCTTCAATCTCGTCAAAAAAATCCGATTGCTCTACCAGTGAGCCAGAAAGAAAATTTTTCGCATTGCTTGTATTCATGAATTTTCGCTTGATGAAAAAACCGGTATCGTTCAAGAACTCTCGGTCGGCCGCGCCAGCCAAACTACTAAAATCAGGCAAATCAGGCGAGGATAAAAAGAGTGGCTTTGTCGATTCTTTCTTATAACCGTGCACGCTGAGTTTTCCCGCCGACTTCAGGGTTACCCGGTTGCTCAAAGTAGGGCTTATGACATCATCGCAAAATACACTTTTATTGATTTTAATATCAATATCTTCACCAGCCTTGACCGGATTGACGAACGAGAACTGATAATTGCTGTATCGCAAGTCCTTCTCGACGATTATTGTATCCTCCCGATTTCTTATCCGATGTTCACGAATCATGCCCTCGATAAGGGCTACTAATTGAAAGCCCAGCACGATAGGCCCACCAAATGGATTATGGGAGATCTGATGCCATTTTTTCTTATCATGGAAAAGATTGAAATCATCAGTCGCGTTTCTGGCGATATCGATATGCAGTTCACTGAAGGTGTATGTTTCTTGTGGTAGTGGCATTTTGTAACCATTTGCTTCTAGGCGGGGGCCGGGCGCAGTTGCCGTACCGTGCCGGCGGCCCCCAGCACCAATGCGCCCGACAACTCCGATGTAAAGGCGGCGGATGAGCGGCAACTTGCCAGCCCCCCGGACGACGCCGTGGCATTAAAGCGGACAACCGCCCGGTATCCCATTGCGAATCCCGGGGCCCCGGCGGCGCGCGCGTGCGGCGGTAGGCCCGAGGCTCCCCCCATTGCCTCGGCCTTTGGCGCCGTGGCGCGTGCACCGCACGAACGTTTGATCACCGGGATAGGCTTGCTGGCGCATGCTCGCCCTACTACTGCCCTTATGCATGACCTCGGGACATAATGCCGACGACAGCGGCTAGCCCGCACAGGGTTCACGGTGCCATCGCGCGCCAGCGTCAGTAATTGCACTCCTTTTGCCGATCAGGACGGCCCTTGGAAGCATTTTCAGAAATGCGCGGACCGTTCTCGGTGCTGCCGTAGCGCACCTGGAACACTGCCCGCCCTCGCAGAGTAATCCCCCGACGTTTGCCGTTGTCGAAAACCATCTTTCCGGCGATGGCCACCGCAGGTGCTCCAATAGAGCGTCTCGGCGGGCTCGGTACCATGGGCCAAGCCATGACCGCAATATAGTCAAGGGGAGGTAACGCTACAATGACCGGCCGCACGCCCTACAGGGCGCAGGATCGCGGGCCCTCAGCGAGCGTCATGGAAGATGATGCCGAGCGTGTAACGCTCACCGCGATGTACGGTGCTCACGCCGTGCCTGAGCGTGACCCGGTAGTCTCCTCGTCGTCCGAGCACCGGGCGGCTGTTGACAGCAATGACGGCCGCTTCGCCCCGTTGCAGCGGCACCACCCGCGCACGAGACTGCCGGCGAGGGCGCTGCTCCACGAGCACCAGCTCGCCACCCTCGTAGTCGGTGCCCCTCTCACTCAGCATCACGATGACTTGCAGCGGAAAGGCGAGTTCGCCGTAGAGGTCCTGGTGCAGGCAGTTGTAGTCGCCCGCCCCATAGCGCAGCAACAGCGGGGTCGGGCGCCGCTGGCCGGCGCAGTGGCAGTGGGCGCGGAACTCGCTGTGCGTCGCCGGAAAGGTCCGTGCCTCGCGCAGGCGTTGGGCCCACGCATTGGCCAGGGGCGCGAGATTCGGGTAGATGGACTCCCGCATTGCCTGGACGAGTGGTGGCAACGGCTCGACGAAATACTGGTACTCACCGCGGCCGAAACCGTGTCGGTCCATCACGACACGGGAGCGGAAATACCGCGCATGCGGGTACATGTTTTTGAGGCCCAGGCACTGGCGCCTATCGAGCAGCCACGGCAGCACCGCGACGCCCTCGGCGTCGAGGCTACCCAGCACCCGCGACCAGTCGCACGCTTCGATGCGCTTCGCCACACGCGCAGTCATGGCGCGCACCAGAGATAGGCGGCGGCGTTGGCGCGGTAGGGCCGCCAGCGTTGGGCAAGCGCTCGCAAGGCAGCCGGAGAGGCGGCGCCGACGGCGCGCTGCAAGCCGAGATTGCTCTCGGGGAGAACGTCGGGACGGCGGCCCAGGCGAATCGCCAGGTACGCTCGGGTCCACGGGCCGATACCGGGCAGGCGCGACAATGCGGCATCGATCTCAGCCCAGCTTCCGCTCGCGAGCGCCGACACATCGCTTGCCGCTGCGTCCGCCAACCGCCGCAGGGCGGCGACTCGCCGGCCCGGCATGCCGATGGCATCGAGATCGGCCACACGCAGTTTCGCCGGGGAAAGCTCGCCACAACGCTCGACCAGCCGGCGCATCAGCGTCGCCGCCACCGCCACGCTGACCTGCTGGCCGACCACGGTGCGCACGCAAAGCTCAAATGGCGACCAGCAGCCCAGTGGCCGCAGCCCCGGCGCCCGCTCCACATACGGGCGCAGCACCGGGCAGGCGCGCAAATGTTGATCGACGGCCTGGGTATGCTGGCCGACATCAAAGAGACGGCTAACGTGGCCGACGATCTCGGCGCGGGCGAGCTCCTTATCGGCCGTAATCTGCAGGCAATTGGCTTTGGGGCGGTAGGTCACCCACACGCTCGCCCCCTTGTGGCGGCGCTCGTACCCGCCATCCACGATCCACTCGTAGCCCGGGATCAGCCGTGGGCCCAGACAGCCAAGCAGTGTCGCCCATGGGAAAGGCGCCACCACCCCCAGCTCGGCAAGCACGGGCATGGCGGGCTAGACCTCGTCGGCAAGCGCATCGCCAGGGCGCGCACGCTCGCATTCGATCAGCGCGCACTTGCGCTCAATGCCCCAGCGATAGCCCCCCAGTCCGCCATCACCGCGAATGACGCGATGGCAGGGGATCACCAGAGAAAGGCGGTTCGCGGCGCAAGCATTCGCGACCGCACGCACGGCTTTAGGCCGGCCGATAGCCGCCGCGACCTCTTTATAGGTTCGAAGCTCGCCGCGGGGGATGCGACGCAGATAATCCCAAACCTTGACCTGGAATGCCGTGCCGCTCACATCCGCCGGCAGATCGAGCGCGCTGGGCGCATCACGCAGATAATCGCACAGCGCCTGCATCCACTGCCCGAATGGTTGCTCGGCCACAGGCGGCATGACCGATAGTCTTGCCGCCGGGTACTCGGCCTGCAGGCAGGCGCGCATCGCCTCCTCGCTCTCGCCGAGCTGGACAAAGCACAGGCCGCGGTCGGTGGCTGCCATCATCAACAAGCCTAGCGGCGTCTCGGCCGTCGCGTGAGAAATCTCCATCCCCGCGCCACCGGCACGATACTGACCGGGCGTCATGCCCATCCGGCTCGTCACGCGCTCATAAACCCGGCTGATGGAGCCAAAGCCTGCCCCGTAAATTGCATCCGTCACCGGGTCGCCGCCCCGTAGCCGCCGCTTGAGCAATCGCAGACGGCACGCCTCGGAATACTGCCGGGGCGTGACACCGATAACCGCCTTGAAGCGGCGCTGCAGATGATACGGGCTGACATTGGCCTGACGGCTTAGTACCGCGAGACTGGAGGGAGCGTCCGGATGCGCCTCGAGTTGCCGGCACAACGCCTGCATCCGCTCGGCCAGCGATGCGTCCCTGGCGGCGTTGCTGTCGGGGCGACAACGCTTGCAGGGGCGCAGCCCGTCGCGTTCCGCCGCCGCCGGCGTCGTAAAGAAACGCACGTTCCCGCGCAGCGGCCTGCGCGAAGGGCAGGACGGGCGGCAGTAGACTCCGGTGGTACGAACGCCATAGACGAAGCGGCCGTCGCAGGAAGCATTCCGCGTCAGGACCGCCTGCCATCGCAGCTCCTCGTGCATGGATGCGCTCCAGCATGGCCATCTGACAGAGCCTCAGGGTGCCGTCAACAGCCCGGAGTGACCATCCGATTCTTGCGCAGTAATGAAGAAAACGCGGCTCGCTTGCCCGCGCGGGCAATGCGAGCCCTCCCAGGATGGCAACCCGCCGTCGGCCGAGCGAGTTCGCTCTCTCAGGCCGAAGCGGAGGCCATCGCGTCGGCGTCTTTGGCCGCCTTGTCGACGTCACCGCCCTCCAGTGCCAGGCCGTCCAGGTACTTCTCGGCGTCCAGCGCTGCCATGCAGCCACTGCCGGCGGAGGTAACCGCCTGACGATAGACATGATCCATGACATCGCCGGCGGCGAACACACCGGGCACACTGGTCGCGGTGGCATTGCCCTCCAGCCCGCTCTTGACCCTGATATAGCCGCCCTTCATTTCGAGCTGGCCCTGGAAGATGCCGGTGTTCGGCGTATGGCCGATCGCGATAAACACGCCGGTGAGATCAACGTCCTCTGTTGCACCCGTCTCCGTGCTTTTGATCCGCATGCCGGTCACCCCCGTCTGATCGCCGAGCACCTCATCGAGCACGCTGTTCCAGCGGATGGTGACCTTACCTTCCTCGACCTTGCGGAACACCTGATCCTGCAGAATTTTCTCGCCACGAAAGCGGTCGCGTCGATGCACCACGGTGACGTGGCGCGCGATGTTCGACAGATACAACGCCTCTTCAAGCGCCGTGTTGCCGCCGCCGATCACGGCGACATCCTGGTTGCGATAGAAGAACCCGTCGCAAGTGGCACAGGCCGAGACACCTCGGCCCATGAACCGCTCCTCGGATTCGAGGCCGAGATACTTGGCGGTCGCGCCGGTGGCGATGATCAGCGCCTCGCAAGTGTACTCGCCGCTGTCTCCCTTTAAGCGAAAGGGGCGGCGCTCGAGCGCGACCTCGGTGATGTGGTCGAAAATGATCTCGGTATTGAAACGCTCGGCATGCGCTTTCATGCGCTCCATCAACGCCGGCCCCTGCAAACCCTCGACGTCACCCGGCCAGTTGTCCACATCCGTGGTGGTGGTCAGCTGGCCACCCATCTCCAGGCCGGTCACCAAAACGGGATTCAGATTCGCCCGCGCCGCGTACACCGCGGCCGTGTAGCCGGCCGGCCCGGAGCCGAGTATCAACAGCTTGGCGTGTTTAACCTCACTCATGCAAAACGCTCCCGGTATCGGCTCATTGGCCGGAAAAGGTCGTCGTCGCCGGCTGCGGAGCGCCCGCAGCCGGATTGCTTTGCACCTGCAACGACGCGATCACAGCCGCTTGGCGTGCTCGGCGAGATAGCTTGCCACACCACCGGCGTCCGGCTTCATGCCCGCTCGACCCTTTTGCCAACCAGCCGGGCAAACCTCGCCGTGCTGCTCGGTGAACTGCAAGGCATCGACAACACGGAGCATCTCGTCCACTGAGCGGCCGAGCGGCAGATTATTGACGACCTGGTGCTGCACGACACCCTGGCGGTCGATGAGAAACGACGCGCGCAGCGCGACCCCCTCTTGGGGATGGTCGATCCCGTAGGCCCGGACGATCTCGTGTCGCTTGTCCGAGACCAATGGAAAGCGCACGGCGCCAATGCCGCCCTTGTCCACCGGGGTGTTGCGCCAAGCGAAGTGCGTGAATTCCGAGTCGATGGAGACACCGACGACGGCCACCCCGCGCTCTTCGAACTGCGCCATGCGATTGTCATGGGCGATGATCTCGGATGGGCAGACAAAGGTAAAGTCCAGCGGCCAGAAGAACAAAACCACATACTTGCCACGCAGGTCGGAGAGCCGAAACGCCTCATTGATCTGCCCGTCCGCCATCACAGCCGGTGCGCTGAACTCCGGCGCTTCCTTACCTACCAGTACACTCATGGTTCCCACCTCCGGTCGAGTTACCCTTGAACTGCTTTGAGTGTATGGAAAGCGGGACAATCAGTAAAATTTCATATTTTTATGTCATTAATAGAGGCTAGCTATGATCCGTTTGCTCTGTGCCGCCGGCTCGCCCGGTTGCGAGCGCCGCGGCAGGGCCGCGCTCGCCGCGACGCATCAAATACGCCACCAGCGCGATGGCCGGGATTCCCAGCAACGCCGTATAGACAAAGAAGAACGCGTATCCCTGTGCCTCAACGACCACACCCGAGAAGCCGCTGATGAGCTTTCCGGGCAGCGTCATGAGCGAGCTGAACAAGGCGTATTGGGTCGCTGTAAACGCCGTGTTGGTCAAACTGGAGAGATAGGCGATAAATACGGCCCCGGCAAAACCACCGCTCAGGTTATCCGCGCTGATGGTCAGTGTCAGTAAAGCGACACTCGCCCCGCGAATCGCCAGGTAGGCAAACAGGAGGTTGGTCAACGAGACGAGCACAGCCGCCAATAGCAATGGGCGCATCAAGCCGTGGCGGGCGACGGCTGTACCCCCTACCATAGCGCCGAGAAGGATCATCACCAGTCCGTAGAGCCCGCTGATGTTGGCTATCTGGGGCTTGCTGAAGCCCAAATCGATATAGAGGGGGTTCGCCATGCTCGCCATAGCGATGTCACTGATTCGAAAACAGCCGATGAACATCAGAATGGTCAACGCGAGCCATCCATTGCGGGTGAAGAATTCCACCAGCGGGCGGACCACGGCGCCGGCAAGCCAATTAGTGAGCCGGCGGCGCCAAAAGCGGATACGTCCTCCGCCCGCCGTGCGGACAGCAGGTTGGGTCGTTTCTAGCGGGGGCTCGAGCGCATGCACGGGCTCCCGGCTCAGCAGCACCGTCGCCATGCCCAGCAGCATCAGGCCCGCCATCACCCGATAAGCCGTCTGCCAGGAACCGATCGCTGCCAGGTAAAGCACGCCGGTATAGGAGACTAGATTGGCGATCCGGTAGCCGAGCTGATAGGTGGCTGCCATCGCGCCCTGATAGCGCCGCTCCTCGGCCTCAATGCGAAACGCGTCTATCGCGACGTCCTGGGTCGCGGAGCAGAAGGCCACGACCACCCCGAGCAGGGCTATCGCACCGAGGTTCGTGTGGGGATCAAGACAGCTGACGCCCAGCAAGCCGGCCGCAATGCCCAGCTGTCCCGCGAATATCCAGCTGCGCCGTTTGCCCATCACCCGGGTCAAGCCCGGCAGCGGCAGATGGTCGATTACCGGCGCCCATAAGACCTTGATCGAGTAGGCCACGCCGATCCAGCTGAAAAAACCGATCTCAGCGTGACTGACACCGCGCTCGCGGAGCCAGAGCGCCAAGGTGGCGAACACCAGCATAAAGGGCAGCCCCGCCGAGAAGCCCAGGAACACCATAGTGATCACCGGCCGACGCAGATAAATGCGCAGCACCGCCTGCCAACCGAGAGCCCTGGGGGATGCCGATACCATTCGCGCGAGATCCGATTCGGCCGCCGTAGCTAGCCGCATCGTCTGTTATTCACCGGCCTGCGGCAAGGGTCCGACGAAATGGTCTGTTACCTGTCACATATTGACGTTGAACGTCACGGAAATCCGACATCTTCACCTTGGGACGGCGTAGCATGGCGGCGGCCTCAGGCATCGGGGAACCGAATCAGAAATTATTCAAGTTATTGATATAAAATCAATAAAAAGCAAAGACAGCGGCCTTGTTATGGACTGAACGACCGAGCTTGCAGCAGTTGGCCCCGTTTCTGCATAACAGTTGGCGGCGCAAGCCGGAATAGTGGTTAAAGGGGGAAGAGCGACAATGGTCTCGCAAGCTGACAAGGCCCGGAACGATTACCTGCGGGGATGCCGTCTGGAGACGGGGGACGGCTGTCCGGTGGATCTGGTTTTCGCAGCCTACTTCTATCGGCGCGCAGCGCTCCGGGGGCTTGCCGAGGCCCAGCATGCACTCGGCTTCTTGTACGCGACCGGACAAGGGGTGACATTGAACGAGACGATGGCGGTTCATTGGTTTGAGGCCGCCGCCCGGCAGAATCAGGTCTCCGCGCAGCACAATCTAGGCGTGATGTATGCGGAGGGACGCGGTGTACCAAGGAATGAGGAAATCGCGATCCGCTGGTTCTATCAAGCGGCGCTGGGGGGTAGCGTCGAGGCCCGGGAGTGGTTGGCCCGGTGCGTGCACGTGCAGGCAAGCGGGGAAGTACCCGGAAGGATGCGTGCAGGCGGGCGTGAGGTACCACTCCGCTGGGCGGACCCATGCTCGATACCGCTAAGCACTGTCGGTTGGCAGCATGCAGCAACCCGCATGGACGTGGCTTCAAGCCGCGTTGGCGTCCGCCCGGCGGATTTTCTTTTCCGATAACCGCGCCCTTTGCGACGTTGTCTCGCGGACCCGGCACCGATGCCGATGGCGCCCGTTGTTCAGGTAACTACACTCCGGCTAGCCAATACGCTTTGCGAGGCTTCGAGCCGGACAGGCGGCCAACCTAAGGCCCACCATGAATTAACTCAGGTTGTGCACGACCACAACCCACGGAGCCACTCTAAATGATACAGGTCAAAAAGGCCCTCGTGGTTGATGACTCGCGTCTTGCGCGCATCGCGCTCAGCAAGCTTTTGCAGCGGCGCAACGTGGATGTCGATATGGTGGCTACCGGCACCGAGGCCCTCGACTACCTCCGTACGGCACGCCCGGATGTGGTCTTCATGGACTACATGATGCCGGATATGGACGGATTCGAAGCAACCCGGCGCATCCGCTTGCTGCCGGGCGAGACGGACATCCCGGTGGTCATGTACACGGCGCAGGAAAACGAGCAGGATCGTGAACGCGCCGAGGCACTCGGAATCGCTGGGTTTCTGACCAAACCGAGCGGCGAGGAGAGTCTGGAAGAAATATTGGCATCCCTGGGGCAAGTCTCTCGCGACCTGCGTGCGACGACACCGCAGCAGGCCGGACAGGATACTTCCCCGAGCCGCGCCGAGAAGCCGGCGCCCGCGCAGCCCGCGGCTGCCGAGCACGCCGAGCCGACGACGCAGATCGCGTGGTCGGAGATTCAGGACGCGGTCCGGGAAGCCGCTGAGGCGAAGGCCGTCGAGGCCGTCGAACGACTGGTGCAGCAGCGCATTGATGGCTTGCGGGGGGAACTCGAGAAGACGATTGGCGAGGCCCTCGGAGGCGACCGGAGTTCCACCGACGCCGCGGTCGAGGAAACGGCGCGGCGCATCGCCGAGCACAGCGCCAAGGAGACCATCGAGCGTTTTCGCATGGAAATGGGCCCCGAGGCATCGAACAGGATCAAAGGCGAATTGCGCCGAGAGCTTCGTGGCCACATGGCCGAGCTGCTCGCCGCGGACGTATTTCGCCACCAGTTCACCGAGATCGTTCTGGAAACCGCGCTGCCCCGCCTGCGCGATGAGATAACCGAGGAGACGCTGCCGGCCATTCGGGACCGGATTCTCGAGGACAGTCGCGGCCTGGCGAGGAATGCGGCCCGTGAGGCGGCGGCGAAAGCCGCGCGGGACGCGACGAGCGAGCAGATTGCGGTCTCCCTTACCGAGTACCGGATGCAAGCCGATGATCGCATGCGCGAGCTAATCCAAGCGCAAGCCGCGCGTTCTCGGCGATCCCTTTTCATCGGCGCTGCCGTGGGCTTGGTGCTGATCGTTGCCGGAGCAGCCGCCAGCGTTTACCTGTCCACGCACGGGCTCCCTTTCTGAGCCGCGCCGGGACGGGCCGAAGCCACCCGGTCCGCCATGCGAATGGGTTCAGGCAGACGGTAGCTCGTCGTACAAGCAAGCGTCCACTCGATCGCGCTGTCGTGGTCGGTGTGATGTCCCGGCGAGACGTAAAGCGGGCTCACGGCGCTGCGCGTGCGCACGACAGTGCCAATGCGTTGCCTGGCGTCCATGAGCGGCGCCACGCAACCCTTCTCGCGGCCGGGCTCCCGGTGGTCGCCGATCAGACGCGACTTGCCGACACCGATCGTGGGCAGGTCCGTGACGACACCGAGATGGGCGGCAATGCCGAGCCGCCGGGGATGGGCAATGCCCTGGCCGTCACACAGAATCAGCTCGGGCAGAATCGTCAGTTTCTCCAGCGCATGAAGCACCGCCGGCAATTCGCGAAAGGAGAGCAGACCGGGAATATACGGAAACGGCGTGGGCTCCAGGGCGATCTGGGTCTCGAGCGCCGTGAGCTCAGGGAAACTCACGACCACGACCGCCGCTCTCGCGAGCCGACCGTGATCGGCGAAACCGGTATCCACGCCTGCCACATAACGCACTCGCTTCGGACCGGGCCGCAGCCGAACCCGCCCGGCCAGCTCGCGCTGCAGGATGATGGCCTCTTTCGGCGTGAGTCTCCAGTCGTGACCCGGATCAAAGCGCATGACTGCGCGCCGCCACCGCTGCCCACGGAGGCGGCTCAGTCCCTGTCGTTAACATCTAGCTCGTCGAGGGGATTTTGTGGATTGTATGGCTTGGCCCGGTCCCCCGATTCGTAATCCTCCGGAGTGATATCGACCGAGCCGGACCAATCCTCGGGTGGCTCAATAGGCTCTGCGCTGAGCTCGAGCCACGTTTCGAGCTCGAACTCCTCCACCGCGCCATCGAAATACTGAATCTCGATCGTCTCCTCCTCGTGATCGTAGGCCACTACCTCGAAGCTCTCGCCTCTCGGCAACATGTACCACTCGCCCACGACGGGCGGTTGCATCGTTCCCATTACTCAACCTCCCACGATCCGCCAGCAGCCGGCCCTCCTTGGTAGTCAATCTGCCCTCGCTTCAGACATCTTATAGGATGTGAGCGATCGGCGTTAAATCCCCGTGACCCGGTCAGGCATCGGCCCCCGCGTAGCGCAGGCTGAGATAGAACATTCGGCCCAGGGCATTGAAGCCGAATGCATTCTCATAGTCCTTATCGGTGAGGTTTTCGATTCGTCCCTCCACTGACCACGCTTGGGTAAAGCGGATCTGGCCGCTGAGGTTGAGCAGCGTATAGCCGCCGAGCCTCTCGCCACCGACATCGAGCCGCTCGCCGATCCTCAACAGCTCAGCGCGGACGAGGCCGGAGCGGCCCAAAGCGCGCGAGAGCACTAGGGAGAACTTGGTATCGGGCCGGCGCAGCAGCCGCGCGTCTTCGCTGAGATTGCGCGGGCGCTGCAGCGTGAGGCTGGAGTCCACCCGCCAGCGGCCGACGCCGTCGGCATACTGCAGCTCGAGGCCCGGAATCCGCGCCTTGTCCACATTGATCGCCCGGGACCTCTCGCCGGCAAAGGCAATGAGCCCCTCGATTCGCGTATAAAACAGATTGGCCTCCACGTGTCGTCGCCCGCCCGGCTGCTGGTAGCGGAACGCCAGCTCGGCCGAATGGGATCGCTCCGGTTCGAGATCGGGGTTGCCGGCGAAGAACCCGCCCACTCCAGGGTGAAAGAGCTCATTGAGGGTGGGGGCTTTGAATGCGCTGCCGTAGGAGAGTATCACGCGGTAGCCCGCACCGAAGCGATGGCCCCAGGCAAGCTGTCCGGTCGGATAGCCGCCGAACTCGCTTTGACGATTGTAGCGAAAACCCAGCTCCAAATCGTTGCGACCGAAACTGCCCAACCAGTTCGCGTAAGCCGCGGCGTTGGTGATGGAGTCGTTGAAGACGAGGCGTGAGGTCCCGGCATCGACGTTCTTTCCGACATCCCGGCGCCAGAACACACCCAGGGTCAATGACTGCATCGCGCCGAGATCCAAATTATTCTGCCAATCCACGGTCGTGCGCTGCGTCTCGATCCGGCTCGGAAAAGCGGATTTCGACTCGATATCATCCTGGTTGTAGCCCACTGTCAGCGCGTAGTTCCAGCCGGCCAACGGCCGGTCGGTAAGGCGGGCGCTGTAAGTGCCGTTGACCGTGTTCTGTACGCCCTCATCAAACTCCACATCGCTATTGGAGTGCCAGCCGGACAAGCGCAATGCCGCATCGCTCCAGAGCGGCGTCGTGAAGCGCGCGTTGACACTGCGATTGATGTAACCGTCATTGTCCGGGTCGTGGCTGAAACTGCTGGGATTGGTGGCGGATATGCCGTCGGTACGGGTAAACGACGTATTCACCGCGAGGCGAGTCGCCTGCCCGAGCCCGATGCCCGCCTCGGCCCGCTGCGTGTCCTGGGAGCCGGCCGTCACCGAGGCCGTCATCCCCTGCGGCTCGCGCGTGAAAATTTGAATGACGCCGCCAACGGCATCCGAGCCATAAAGCGCGGCGCGTGGACCGCGCACGATTTCGATGCGCTCGATCTGAGCTGGCGTAATCTGACGCCACTCGAACCGCCCGCTCGCCGAGGAGGCCGCCCTTACCCCATCGATGAGTACGAGCACATGGTCCGAATTGCTGCCGCGCAGAAAAACGCTGGTGTTGCCGCCGATGCCGCCGCTGCGTACCACGTCGACGCCTGGCTGCAGGCGCAGCAGAGCGCCGATGCTCTGCGGATTCGTCGCTTCGATGTCCTCACGTGTGATCACTGTTACGGCGGCGAGCGTCTGATCGGCCGGTGTCGGCGACCGCTGCGCCGTCACGATGACGGGCGGAATCTCGACGGCGCTTGCCGCGGCCGGCAAGCCCGCGATGACGGCGGCCGTGGCAAGCTGAATTGGCTGACGTTGCATGACGATGGGACCCCTGTTCGCGCACACCCGCGCGCAATGGTGGTAACGGAGGTCCAGGAAGCGATGAGGGGAGACGACACGGAGGCAAACGGCAGACCGTCACGCCCGTAGCGCCGCCCTCCGCAGCACTGAACCGGTGCGGGCTCCAGGTCGGTCTCCGGGCTCGCGAGCGGGCATCACACCAGACACTGCGCCTTCCCATGCGCAAGCACAGTGGCGTAAAGCAGTGTCTTTAACTCGCTTACCGTTGCGGGGGCAGCGCCGGACTTCCACGCGCGCCATCCGCCACTTCGAGCCGAGCTTTGGCGCAGCGGCTCTCGAGGCAGTGACTCGCAGGGCACCGGCTTCCCGTTTGATCCCCGGCCGCCGGGCACGGGGAACCTGAAGCCGTGGAATGAAAGGAATGCTTGACTACAAAAATGCTACCTCTGGTAAGGCGGGATGAACGGATGCCGTGTCCCGGCCGGCCGCCACATCATACACGGAGAAAAACGAGATCCCACGCGCCATGACCCTTCTCCCGGCCACGACGTTCGAAGCGCGTCGATGGACGCTCACCCGGACCGGAAGCGAAACGGCCGCACCCCGCGGTATTCGTGAACTTCGCCGAGCCTTCCACCACCGCCAGCATATGCTCTGCGTAGTCTTGCCAATCGGTCGCAAGATGCAGAAAGCCGCCGGCGACCAACCGGCGAGCGGCAAGCGCCACCCACTCCGGCTGGATGAGGCGCCGCTTGTGGTGGCGGCGCTTGGGCCATGGATCGGGGAAAAACACCTCGATGCCGTCCAAGCTGGAATCGGCGATGTGGTGGCGCATGATCTCCACCGCGTCGGCGTAAATCAAGCGCACGTTGTCGAGCCCTTCAATTTCGAGTCGGCGCAGTAACCGCCCGATACCCGGGCGATACACTTCGATACCGAGGTAGCCCCGTCCCGGGTAGCGCCCGGCCAACTCCGCCAGCGCCTCGCCGTTGCCGAATCCGATATCCAGAATCATGGGCGTTCCGGGTCCGAACAGCGCTTGCGGATCGAGACAGCCTTCGCCGCATTCGAGCCCGTAACGGGCATAAAGGCGCTCCAGTATCCGTGCCTGACCGCGGGTCAATCTGCCTTCGCGGCACACGAAGCTGCGCACACGCCGGTACGGGAGTTCTTGCCCTGCCTCCATCGCTCCTATTGACATCCCCGCCGGCCGATCAAAAAAAACTGCCTTCCAAAGGCGAGGAAGCCTCGGCGAAGCGCCTCTTCTGGATACGACCGGCAAGATAGGCCTCGCGACCCGCGGCTACCGCCTTGCGCATGGCCGACGCCATGAGCACCGGGTCTCGCGCCCCGGCGATCGCCGTGTTCATAAGCACGCCCGCGCATCCGAGCTCCATGGCGATCGCCGCGTCGGACGCCGTCCCCACGCCGGCGTCGACCAGCACCGGCACAGCGGCATTCTCGACAATGGTGAGCAGATTGTAGCGGTTCTGGATTCCAAGCCCCGAACCGATCGGCGCCGCGAGCGGCATAACCGCCACACAGCCGATCTCCTCCAGACGACGCGCGGCGATCGGGTCGTCGTTGGTGTAGACCATTACGCGAAAGCCCTCGGCAACGAGGCGTTCCGCCGCCTCGAAGGTCGCCGACATATCCGGGTAAAGCGTACGCTCGTCGCCGAGCACTTCGAGCTTTACGAGGTCGTGGCCGTCCAATAACTCGCGCGCCAGGCGGCAGGTGCGCAGCGCGTCCTGGGCATTGAAACAGCCGGCGGTATTGGGCAGGAGCGTGAATTGATCCGGCGGGATGACGTCGAGCAGATTCGGCTCGTGCGGATTCTGGCCGATGTTGCTGCGCCGGATGGCGACCGTTACGATTTCGGCTCCACTGGCACGGATGGCCCTTCCGGTCAGCTCCAGATCGGCATACTTACCCGTGCCGACCACCAGCCGGGAATCATACTCGCGCCCCGCCACGATGAGCTTGTCTTGCCGCATAGTCTCGTTGAGTTCACTTTCCATGAAGAAGCTTCAAGGGTTACCCGCAGCCGTCAAGCAAGGCGTCAGCCGCCGCCGATCGCGTGCACGATCTCGATCCGGTCGCCACTGCGGATTTGGTACTCGGCAAAGCGGCTGCGAGGCAGTAGAGCCTCGTTGACCTCGACGGCGAGCCTTCGTCCGCTGAGGTCAAGCTCGGCGAAGAGCTCGGCAGCGCTCAGTCCCTCCTGGATCTCGCGCTCCTCGCCAGTAAGGGTGATACGTATCATCTCGCTCTGTCTGGCTGCCTGGTTAAGCTGAACATATTGTAACGTGCGAGCGCGGCGCACGTCGCCTTCCGCCAGCACGCCCATGCCATGCATGATCCGGGCACATTCGCGCTCGCCGCCCAGGCAGGTTTGCGCCTCGCCCGGTAACGGCGATCGGGCGGGAAGCCGTTGGCTTGACGGCACTTGCGGCTCAAGGCAAGTTCGGGTACTAATAAAGTCTTGGGTGACAAGCCGACTGCGGCTGCGCCAAAAGAGGCGGGCGTAGTTCAATGGTAGAACCTCAGCTTCCCAAGCTGATGACGTGGGTTCGATTCCCATCGCCCGCTCCAGCCACCGTCCGGTCAG
>NZ_JBXWZQ010000045.1:0-68293 GCF_059432795.1 Nitrococcus sp.
GCTCGGCGATTCCGCTGGCTGTACTTGAGCGCCATATCGACTTAGCTGGCATTGCGAGGAGGTCGATGCCCTCGCTCCACGGCGCAGTCGTGAGCGCGCGGACGGCCGCCGTATTCCACGGAGGTGAGGGTGCGCATCCTCTCGCTCAAGCATCTTTAGAATCTGGCCAACGAGGCGCTGGAGTTCCAGCTCCTGGATCGGCGCTCATTCCAGCGTCTCTGTGCTCTGACGGGCTCGGCGAGCATTCCGCATCGCACCACACGGGTGGCAGTTCGAACAGCGCCTGCGTGAGGCTGGCGCCGGCTTGGCATTCGATGAGTGGCACATCCGCGATCGCCGCGATTCGCCGTCCCGGGAGAATGCCCGTGGTCGGCTGGAATGGCGAGATCATCGCAGAGGAAACGGTGGAATGGCTCCCCGTCGATTGACCCGTACCGCCTGCGCGCGGGCGTGTGCCCGCATCCTGGCGCTCAGGATGCGTCATGGCCCTTTCCGGTTGCCCAAGGCGGCGCAGGCAAAAGCGCCGGCCGAGTCGCAGCGTACGCAGGACTAGAATTCGTAGCGCAGGGACGCAAAAACGTTGCGGCCGGGGCCGGGCAGGCGCTGCCCGCGCGGCACGTCGCTATTCAGCACCCGATTGAACCCACCCAACGGGTTAATGTAATTCGTATCGAACACATTATTGATCCCCACAGTGAATGACGCCCCGTGCCCGGGGAAGCGGTATTGACCATAGAGATTGGCCAGAATGTAGCCGGGCACTTCTTCGTTGCTGTTATTCGGGTTTTGCGGATCGCGCGTGTTCGTCTGGGAAATATTCTCCTGACGATAAACGAAAACGCCCTCCACGGTCGTGAACCATTGGCCTCGCTCATGGGTAAGGGCCAAGCGCAGGGTGGGCGGCGCCATGCGGAACAAATTATCGTTGATATCCCGCCGTTTGCCGCGTACGAAACTCGCCACGCCGTCGATGCGCCAGTGGGGAAGCAGGCGATACCCGAAATCGGCATCGAAACCGTAGATCTCGGCGTCGACATTGTTGAATTGCAGCGGGGTCGGGTCTCCAGCGGCGTTGGCGCTCACGGCGGCCACCACGGGATCGTTCACCGGCGTCCCCTGAATGTAGTCGTTCACCCTGCGGTAATACACGCGAGGAGAAATATAGGCGGTCTCGGTCTGCCAGTCGAAACCGAACTCCACTTGCCGGGAGACCTCCGGGTCGAGATCCACGTTTCCCACATAGTTATTCGCATCCCCCAGACCGGCATTAACTTCCAGGGGGATCCAAAGGTAACGTTCGATGTAATAAGGAGAGCGGACTTTGCGGGCCACCGCCAAGGTCCAGCGAAAAGCGGGGTTCATCTGATAACCGAGCTCGGCGGTCCAGTCGACGTTGTTGTTCGTCTGGCTGCGGTTCGCGCCGTTGAATCGATCCCTGAGCATCCGCACCATCCGGGCCGGCATGCCTCCCAGCCCCTGATCGGCGAGCTGCGCCGGAAATGCGTCAACCCGATCCGCGTTCATCTCCACGCGATGGTAGCGCACGCCAAGCCGCAGATCCCAGTTCTGGGAAACCGCTTTGCGCCACTGACTGAAAAACCCGAAGGTGTTGGTCTGGGCATCGTTGAAATTGGTCACGAAAAACGCCGCGGCATCGGGATCGCGAACGGTCGCGTCATGACCGGCAAGCTCACCGTCCGCCCCGAGCGTCAGATCGCCCCCCCACAAGCCCAGATTCGCCGTGAAACGATAGCCCAAGGCCTCGCTTTCGGCGTCGACCAAGCGCCTATCGTCACCCGCGCAAAACGCCGCGGCGAGCTGGCAGAAGTCAGGCGTGCGCCGCAGATCGAAATTGTTCATTCGGTGATCGACGTTGGAATAATAGAGTTTGGTTTTTAATTGGATACTGTTCCAGACGGTGGCGTAGCGCCCGTTGACGCGGTCAGCCTCGGTGAAGCCGACGTCCATGGGCAGACTCGGCGTGCCGGTATCACGGACATCGAGACGCTGATAATCGAGCCCGAATTCATGATCGCCGGCTTTGAACCCGTAGCCGGCCCCATAGGTGTTCCGCTCGTACTCGGTACTCTTTATGGTGCCATCGCCAAAACGGGTATCGTCGCCATCGTCCCGGCTGCCGAGGAAATGCACTCGATGCTGCTTATTGGCGAGGGAGACGATACCGCCCAGGTTGTAGCCGCTATCGACGGAATGGCCGGCCGCTTCCACGTCGCTGTGGAACTCGAACTCGTCCTTATCAGTGAATTCGCTGGACTTCGCCCTCGCCTCGACAACGCCCCCGATTCCCGACCCCGTGCCCACGGGCGCAATGCCACGGATCACCTTTATCGATTTCACCAGACTGCGTGGCATGTATTGTAAGGGTGGATCCATCCAGTTCGGACCGCCGGGCTCGACCGGTGTGCCATTGAGCCGCACATTGAGGCGTTGCCCGAACATCCCCCGATACTGCGCCATTCCGGTAATCGGCCCATTGACGTTGACATGCGCACCGGGGACTCGCCTCAGAAGGTCGGCCGTATCGGGCGTGGCGAAAGGCTTGCGCTGCGGGTCGATCGCCGAGCGCTCGAGCGCCTCCCCCACCACCTCGAGCGCCGGCAATATCACCTGCTGGTCCTCGGCGAGAAGCGGCCGGTTGACACACACGGCCGCGACACCAATTGATACGAGCACTTGCCTGATCATGCGAAACCCACCGACGACGCAAACGGAACCGGCTGCGTTCGGCAAGCCTAAAGCGGAAGGAGGACGATATGCAGGCGACAAATTGTCGCAGGCGGACACCATCGGTTGGGACTCCGGCCCCGCGGTGCCCATCGCGGCAAGCGAACTCGGCGCCGCGCTCGGGGAAACGCTAGGTCGCGAGCTTGCCGAAGCCATTGCTGAGCTCGCCGCGCCCCTTGCCTGCGACCGAGACCGGCGGCAACTGCGTTTACCGGCTACTCCTTGACCGGGCGTTTACCGAGCTTGCGCTGCAACGTGCGCCGGTGCATGCGTAGGGCCCGCGCAGTGGCGGACACATTGCCTCCGTGAGCCTGAAGCACCCGCTGCAGGTGCTCCCACTCCAGGCGCCTGATTGACGGTGGGTTCGCCGGCGGCGTCACCTCGCTGTCCGCATGCTGGCGGCCCAAGGCGGCGACAATCTCATCGGCATCGGCAGGCTTGGCAAGATAATGCACGGCGCCGAGCTTGATCGCCTCCACCGCCGTGGCTATGCTCGCGTAGCCGGTAAGCACCACGATCCGCATCCTTTTGTGCACGGTCAGCAACCGTTCCACCAACTGCAGCCCCGAGTCCTCGCCGAGCCTGAGGTCCACCACCGCGTAGGCCGGCAACCGACCTTTCGCCGCTTCGAGGGCGGCGGCCGCCGTTTGCGCCACATCGACCTGGAAACCGCGCCGGGCAAGTGCTCGCGCCAAAACCCGGCCGAACACCGGATCGTCGTCCACCACCAAAAACGTCTCAGGAACCACTGCCATCATCGCAATCCGCCCATTCAAGCCGCCGCGCGCAACCGCTCCAGCGGCAGCGACACCCGCGCCACGGTCCCGCCGCCTGCGCGCGGGGTCAAACTAAGGGCGCCTCCCAACCGATCGATAACGCCTTGGGTCAAATAGAGGCCCAGACCGTTGCCGGCCTCCTTGGTGGTGACCAAAACGCGGCCCAGCACGGAAGCCACCTTGGGATGGACGCCGCCACCCCGGTCCGCCACCGTCAGAGCCAGCGTGTTCTCGTCCACGAGGGCCGTTACCGTGACGTGCTCAGGTGAGGCATCGGCGGCGTTATGCAGCAGGTTGACAAGCGCCTGGGAAAGCGTGCGATCGGCCACGATGCGCAGCCCAGCCGGCGGATTGGGCCTTTGGTACTCCAGACGCACACCCGGGCGCAGCACCTGCCATTCGCCCAACAGATCCTCGAGGTAGCGATCCAGGGGGATTGGATAACCGGACTCGGCCCGAACGTCACCCGCGGAGGCAGAGATGGACGTCAACGCCTGACGGCAACGCTTGATTTGTGCTTCCAAGATGCCCAGGTTCTCCTCGTCGTCCGCCGACAGATCTGATGCTTGCATCTCCTTTACGAGAACGGCCATAGTGCCCAGCGGCGTTCCCAGCTCATGGGCGGCGCCAGCGGCCAGCGTAGCCAGGCTGAGCAGGCGCTCGTCGCGCAGCGCACGTTCGCGTGCCCTGGCAAGGGCGCGCTCCTGCTCCCGCAGCGTCTGTCCCATTCCGGCGACGAAATAGGCGATCAAGGCGGCACTGAGCATGAACCCCAGCCACATGCCGAGCACATGCATCTGAAAGTGACCGCTGGCGCCGCTGGCACCCGGCAAAGGCCGATACAACACCATGAGCCCGGAATAGCAGGCGATGGTCACGGCGGCGATGATCCAGGTCTGGCGCCGCGAGAGCACGGTGGCGGCAATCGTCAAGGAGAGCAGCAACAGCCAAACGAACGGATTGGTGGCCCCGCCGGTAAAATAGAGCAGCGCGGTCAGCCCCAGCACGTCGGCCAACAGATGGGCGATGAACTCCTGGCTGCCCGGCAGCTGACGCTTGAGCCGCCACCAAGCCACCGCGTTGAGCAGCGCGAGTCCGGCGATGACGAGGCTCACGGCGCCGAGAGGCACGTCCATGTTCAGCGCGAAGGCGGCCACCAGCACGGCCAGGGTCTGTCCGGCAATCGCGACGTTGCGCAAGACCAGCAGGCGACGCAGGTTGATTACCGTGGACGCTTCGTGCATACGGGTCGTTTGCTCTGAGATGGATGGGATAGTCTCGCTCGAGCGCGTGCCTGAGCCCGATAATTTAACATGAGCGCCCGCGTTTCCGCCGACCTGCCTTGACGCCGCAGTTCAGGGAGGCATCGTTGAGCCGGCTACGTGCCCGCCAGCGGTCGAATCATCCAAACGGGGAGAGAAGAAAAAAAATGCGATGGCTTGCTTTGCGCGCGGCATTAGGGGTGCTTCTCAGCATCCTGCCGCTGAGCGTCTACGCCCAAGGATTTGCCGGCAAACGATTTTTCCCTGCCACGTTGGCCGTAGTCGATCCCTTTTTCATCGACGAGCTGGATTTACTGCTCAGTCATCGCCCCGACGTCAATACGGACGATGCCAACGTCGACACCAGCCAAGCCGCTCTGACCTATACCAAACGCATTACCAAACGGCTCGCGCTGTCGCTGGCGGGCGGCTATTCCCGACTCGATCCCCCTCAGGGCGCGCAGAAGGACGGCTTCGAGAATACAACGCTCGGCATCCAATTCATGGGTCCCGTCAGTGCCGAGCGCGAATCGGTGGTTGCCATTGGCCTGAACGCAAAGCTCGGCGGAACCGGCAGCCAGGCGGTGGGCCGAGAATCGTTCTCGGTCATTTCGCCGGGGTTTTTTCTCGGCCAGGGTTTCGGCAATTTACCGCAAGGTGCCAAATATCTGCGGCCGCTGGCATTCAATGCGGCCATCGCCTACAACTTCCCCACACGCGGGCGCGCACCCGAGACGCTTACGAGCGGTTTC
Source organism: Nitrococcus sp. (assembly GCF_059432795.1). NCBI lineage: Bacteria > Pseudomonadati > Pseudomonadota > Gammaproteobacteria > Chromatiales > Ectothiorhodospiraceae > Nitrococcus > Nitrococcus sp. Next base: position 5,536 of record NZ_JBXWZQ010000045.1, read on the forward strand.
GCCCTGCATTACAATCTCTCGTACTTGTCATCCTTCGTTCGCGACCTGCACCTGCCGGCCTGGCTGAATCACGCCATGCCGGTGGTCGAGGCGCCCTTGCAGTTTTGCCTTGACAGCGCGTGTGACGGCCTCACCGGCACGGTCAACCCCGGCGTCATATTATTCAATAACATCGGACAAATAAGCGTCGAAGCCGCTATTCCGGTCAACGACCGTACCGGAACGGACGTGGGCATGCTGCTTCAGTTGCACCTCTACATGGAAGATTTACTGCCCAATACGCTGGGCAAACCCGTCTTCGACTGATACCGATCAGCGCCGCGGCCACTGACGTGGCCCGGTGCGATACTCCGATCCCGCAGGCCGGCATTGGATCGCCGGGCACCACGCCTGGGGATCTGTGCCATATTCGCAATATGGGCCTGCACACCGCCGCGGTCACCGCGCGGTTTCCGGCGAGCGCGCTCTTATTGCTTCAGTGTGCGGCTCAGTAGAGTTCTTGCTACAAAAGTGAGGCCACCGCGCCGACCGGTACAAGGTAAGGCCATGATGAGTGAAGACTCCCGCCCGGCCCAAACCAAGCATACGGTACGTACCGTAAACCGCGCGGCAATTGTGGATCGGAATTTTCTCGCGTTGTTGGACACGTGGGACAAGCCGTGGCAACCGCGCGCCGAGGTGAACGCACCGCTCGTTGAGGGCTCGAGGCTCAGCGCGCGTGCCTTTATCGAGATATTCGAGTCACAGATGCTCTCGCGGCACCTTGACTTCGCGGCACGCGCCATGCGCGCCCGCAATGAGGGCTTCTATACCATCGGCAGCGCGGGCCATGAAGGCAATGCCGCGCTCGGACGCCTCACGCGCCATACCGATCCGGCTTTCCTGCACTACCGCTCCGGCGCTTTTATGATGGAGCGCTCGCGCAAGCTCCCCCACATCGACCCGGTCTACGATACGGCATTGTCGCTGGCGGCGAGCGCCGAGGAGGCCATCTCTGGCGGGCGCCACAAGGTATGGGGCTCGAAACGGCTGTGGGTATTGCCGCAAACGTCGACCATCGGATCCCATCTGCCCAAGGCCGTGGGCATGGCCATTGCCATGGCCATAGCGCGGCGCGGCGGGACCGCACTGCCCATTCCCGCAGATTCGATCATCCTCTGCAGCTTCGGCGATGCGTCCGTGGATCATGCCGCCTCGCAGGCCGCATGCAACACCGCCGCCTGGACGAGCCACCAAAGCCTGTCCTGCCCGATTCTGCTGGTTTGCGAGGACAACGGATGGGGTATCTCGCTGCGCACGCCGGCCGGCTGGGTCGAAGCGAGCCTGCGCAGCCGTCCGGGGATCCGTTACTTTGCCGCAAACGGGCTGGATATCGCCGCAACCTACGCCGTCGCGGAGGCCGCCGTGGCGTATGTGCGCCGCACCGGCAAACCCGCCTTCCTGCACCTTCATATGCAGCGCCTACTTGGGCACGCGGGTTCGGACGTGGAGAGCGACTATCGCAGTCTCGCGCAGATCGAGGCCAGCGAAGCCGAGGACCCGTTGCTGTACAGCGCGCGAATGGCGCTGCGTCAGGGCTTGCTGAGTCCCGCGCAGATCCTGAAACGCTACGAGGCGGCCCGTCGGCGGGTACGCGAGGCCACATACCGGGCGGCAAAAGCCCGCAAGCTCGAAAGTTGCGCGGAAATCATGCGCCCGCTCGCACCCTATGACGCCGCGGCCGTCAACGCCGAGGCCGGCCGCGCCGATTATGATCTCGAGCGCCGGCGGGTTTTCGGCGGCCCGAACCGGTTGCCGGAACGCGGCCCGCCGCGCCACCTTGCGATTCAGATCAACCGCGGGCTGCACGATTTGCTGGCGAAATACCCGCAGGCAATCGTCTTCGGCGAGGACGTCGCGCAAAAGGGCGGAGTCTATACGATCACCACGGGGCTGCACGAGACGTTCAAAGGCCATCGCGTCTTCAACACGCTGATCGACGAGACCAGCATACTCGGACTGGCACAGGGGGCGGCCTATCTGGGGCTGCTGCCGATCCCGGAAATCCAGTACCTCGCCTATTTCCACAGTGCCTGCGATCAAATCCGTGGCGAGGCGGCCTCCCTGCAGTTTTTCTCCAACGGACAGCACGCCAATCCCCTGTTGATGCGCATTGCGGCGTTCGCCTATCAGAAAGGCTTTGGCGGGCATTTTCACAACGATAATTCCATCGCCGCGTTGCGCGATATTCCGGGCCTAATAATCGCCTGTCCCGCGCGGGGCGACGACGCGGTGCGGATGCTGCGTACCTGCGCGGCGCTGAACCTGGTAAACGGCCGCGTGGTCGCGTTTCTGGAGCCGATCGCGCTGTATATGACCAAGGACCTCCACCGGCCGAAAGACGGCCGATGGCTCTTCCGCTATCCCGCGCCCGACAGCGCCGTTCCCCTAGGCGCCGCGCGCATCTATCATCCCGGCGCCCGCGATCTGCTCATCGTCAGCTATGGCAATGGGGTGTGGCTCTCGCTGCGAGCGGCAAGACGGCTGCGCCGCGAAGGCGCCGGGCGGGCGCGCGTTGTCGATTTGCGCTGGCTCAAGCCGCTCAACCGAGCGCTCCTCGCTCGCCACGCTCGCTCGATCGGCCAGGTTCTGGTGGTCGATGAGGGGCGGCGTACCGGTGCAATCTCTGAAGAAATCGTGACCGCCATAGTCGAGACCTGCGGCCCCGGCATAAACATCCGCCGCGTTGTCGGCGAGGACAGCTATATCCCCTTGGGAGCGGCAGCGCAGCACGTGCTGCCCAGTGAGGCGCAGATCATCGCGGCTGCCCGATCCATGCTCGCTGCGGCAAAAGATCGGTGAGCCGCGCGCCGCAGCACGCAACCGGCTTCGAATTCGCCCGCACCACCGCTACACTGAGCACCGACCTCGGCTAAATCGAAGAGGAGAGGGAAATACCATGGCACAACATCGCAACGTCCTGGGCAGCGACCTCGAGCCCTGCTGCCACGATCCCATGACCGGGTTTTATCGCGACGGCCATTGTCGGGTAGGACCTGAGGATCTCGGCGTGCATGCCGTTTGCACGCAGGTAACGGAGGACTTCCTCGCCTTCTCGCGGGCCCGCGGTAACGACCTCACCACCCCCCTGCCCGAGGCCGGCTTCCCCGGGCTGCGGCCCAACGATCGCTGGTGTTTATGCGCCGCGCGTTGGCAGGAGGCGCTCGAGGCGGGCTGCGCGCCCCGCGTGGTGCTCGCGGCCACTCATGAAGCCGCCCTTGAGGTGGTGGCACTGGAGGATCTCAAGCGTTTTGCCCTGGATCTGTGTTGATCCGGATGCCGAACGCCGCGCGTTTCATGCCTCGCTCGCCCGGGCCGACCTATCCCGCAACTGCTGGTAAGCGCGTGCCAGGGACGCGCCGCGCGGGTCCCTACTATGCAACGACGGTGGCGGTTATCATGCGGGCCTGACCCAGTCGACACGAGGCATTTCTCCTATGGATTCCACGCTGAAAGCGCATCTCACTCGCCGTGACACCTGGCTGCGGGGCCTGTTCATCGTTTTGTTCTCGATCATCTACAGCACGGCCGGGATGGTGCTGACGGCAATCGTCGTCTTCCAGTTCGTCTCGACCCTCGTCAGCGGCACTCGCAATCCGCAATTGCTGGCGTTCGCCCGGCAGCTCAGCACCTACCTCTACCAGATAATGCTTTATATCACCTTCAATCGCGACGAGCGCCCGTGGCCATTTGATGCCTGGCCTAGCGCCGAGCTGATCGCGCTGAGCACCGAGCATGGGCAAAAGCAATATTGATCCACCCACGAGCGTCTACTTCGCGCACGGCAGAGACAGCGGGCCTTGGGGACACAAGATCACGGCATTGGCACGACGCGCCCGCCGCCGCGGGTTGAACGTCGAAACGCCGGATTTCCGCTTCAGCAACGACGCCGATGCGCGTGTGCGTCATCTCTTGTCGCTGGATCCCCCGACGGGCGAGGCGCTGGTGCTGGTCGGCTCGAGCATGGGCGGTTACGTGGTGACCGCGGCGAGTGGCACGCTCCACCCGAGGGGGCTTTTCCTGATTGCACCCGCGCTGGGGATGCCCGGCCGGCCTGCGGATCCGTCACCTCGGGCCGGCCTGGTGGAAGTGGTGCACGGTTGGAGCGATGCGGTCATATCCGTCGAGCATAGCTGGCGCTTCGCCCGCCAGCACCACGCCCGTCTGCACGTGCTCGACGGCGAGCATACCCTCAATGCGCAGCTGCCGCTGATCGAGCGGCTGTTCGAAGCTTTTCTCGACGAACTGCGATTGTGACCGGCAATGCCTACGCCGCCTAGCGAGTTCGCTGAGCTCGATCAGCGACTCGTCAGCCGCAGCTCGATGCGGCGGTTACGCGCGAGCGCTTCCGGTGAGGCGCTCCGATCGATTGGATCGTACCGCCCGTAACCCGCCGCCGCCAGCCGATTCGGCGGCACGCCTTGGGCGATCAGGAAATGGACGATGGATAACGCACGGGCGGTGGACAGCTCCCAGTTGGAAGGAAAACGTGCCGTGCGGATCGGGCGCCGATCGGTGTGGCCATCTACCTGCAGCACCCAATCGATGTCGTTGGGAATTCGCCGCGAGACCTCCTCGAGCACGGTCGCAAGGCGATCGAGTTTGGCCTTGCCCTGTGACCCGATTTGCGCCGAGCCGCTGGGAAAGAACAGCTCGGATTGAAACATGAAGCGGTCGCCGACGACCCGGATCTGCGGCAAATCACCCAGTGCCCGACGCAAGCGGCCGAAGAATTCCGAGCGATAAAAGGAGAGTTCCTCGACTTTCCTAGCCAGCGCCACATTGAGTTGTTCGCCGAGGCGCTCGATCTGGGCCGTCTGCGCGCCCACCGTTTGCTCGGAGCGCTGCAGCGAGGCGCTCAACGCAACGACCTGCTCCTGCAACGCCTGCATCTGTTGACGCAACGCGCTGACCTTGGCTTGCGCCTCGGCGCTCAGCGCGCGTTGTTGGGCGAGCGCCTTTTGCCGCTCTTCGACCTGAGCCACCAGCTCCTCGATGCGGACGTCCCGCCGCTGCAGTCTCTTCTGGGAGAGCACGGTGCGCTCTTGCGCTCCGGCAAGCGCCGCCTCCAGGCGCCGGGAACGGTCCCGGGCCTCACCGAGACGGGCTTGAGACTGCTCCAGCTGCGATGCCATCGCGCCGACTTTGGCTTCGAGCCTCTGGCGCATGCTGCGCAACGTCGCAATGTCCGCCTGCAGCGAGGCGATTTCCCTGAGCCGCTGCTCGCGCTGTTGCTCGGAGACCCGGAAGCGCTCAGTGGCATGGCCGAGATCGACTTTGAGCTGGCGCAGCTCGTCGCCCGTCGAGCGCAGCGCGTTCTGCAGCTCATCGCGTTGCGCGAGCGTGGCATGCAACTGCTGGTAGGTGCGCGAGAGTCTCGCCTCGAGCCGCGCCTTGTCCCCACGCTCCAGCGAGAGTGTCTTGGCGAGCTTATCCAGCTGCCCGTGCAGCTCGTCCAAGGCCTGACTCTGCCCGGTCAACACCCGGCTCAAGTAGGATTGGCCGACCACGAATAGCAGCAGCACGAAGACGAACACCAGCAGTATCGTGGCCAGGGAATCGACGAAACCCGGCCAGATGTTGAGGCTGTAGCGGCCGCGGCGACGGGCTTCGAACACGGCTCTGCGCTACGCGCCCGGGTGGCGCCGCTCGCCACCGAGGTGGGAGACCGTACGGACCAGCAAGCGCACCTCCTCGCGCAGCTCGCTGCTCAGGCGATCACGAGTGCCGCTCAGCTCCTGGCGCAAGTGACCAATGCCGTGCGCGATCTGGCGCAGGGACTCACCGGCCGCCTGGGCATGGGCTTCGTTGCCGGCGAGCCCGTCGGCAAGGCGATCCAGTGTGCCCTGCAGCTCGGCCTGCATCCGTGTCAAGGCCGCGCGGCTCTTTTGCTCGCCACGCGCCTGTTCGCAGAGGTTCGCAATCTGCTCGGTGAGATCCAACAGCTTCTCGTCCGCGGCGCGCCGCTCGTTCTCGCCGCGAGTCATGACGCGCTGCAGCTTATCCAACCCATCGGCCGTCTGCTCCAGCAAGGCTTGGATATACGCCGGCACGTTGCCCTCGCCTTCTCCGGGCAACCCCGCCGCGGATAAACGGGTCTGGCCCGAGAGCCATTCCTCGAGATCGTTGTAGAAGCGATTTTGCGCATGCCCCGCCTGGAGATCGATAAACCCCAGCACCAATGCTCCGGCCAAACCGAACAGCGATGAGCTGAAGGCGGTGCCCATGCCGGAGAGCGGCTGCTGCAAGCCGCGCTTGAGCTCGCCGAACATCACCGCGGTGCCCTGCCCTTGCAGGTCGAGCCCACTGATGACATTCGCCACCGCGCGCAGCGTCTCCAGCAGCCCCCAGAACGTCCCCAGCAGGCCGAGAAAGACCAACAGCCCGACGATGTAACGCGACAGGTCGCGGGCCTCGTCCAGCCGCGAACGGATCCCATCCAGTAATGCACGCAACGACAAAGCCGAAAGGCTGAAACGATCCCCGTAGCGGCCGGTGAGCATGCGTGCCATCGAGCCGAGCAGCTGGCTGCGTGGCAAGTCCACCTCGCCTTCGGCGCTGCGAAAACGCTCGATCCATCGCACTTCGGGGGCGAGGACCATCACCTGGCGGTAGTTGATGACAAGCCCAATGATCAATACGGCGAGGATCATGCCGTTGAACACCGGATTCGCCAAAAAGGCACTGCGCAGCGGTGCCGCCAGAATGGCGCAGACGATGGCCACTGCGAGCAAGAACAAGCTCATCCAGATCAGGACGCGATACGGATTACGCACAGAGGATCTCCTGAGATGGCTAGGTGCCGACCCGGTCGCTCAGCCCGATTCGAGCTGAAATTCTGGCACGCACGGCGTCTTGATATGGCCCCTTGGATGTGGGTCCCGCAGTGCCCGTCTGCTATCGTTTTGTCCCCATATAATTCAGACTAACAAAAAATGATCTCTCCAAGCCGCGCCTGAATGTAAATGCTTGACAAGCGATCCATGGGAGAGTGTTTCCCGATGCATCATTCCTGCAGCGATAACGATTCTCCTCGCCGCCGTGACCGTCCCTGAGCTCAGCCGGAAAAGCCTCACGAAGGGCGCCGCTTCGCAGCGCCGCCACCCCCGATATGCCCAGCTACGGGCGAGCGAAGCGGCTCGGATTGGAACCGAGATGCTTGATTGCCGCAAGTGGATTGGCGATGCCTAGCAACCGCGACCCGAATCCAAGCGCGCGTACGGAGATCATGACGCGACTCCCCGACGCTCAGGCGTGGCCGCTGTTGCTCGCGCTCACCGTGGGCGGCGTATTGGTTTACCTGCTGCGGCCCATATTGATGCCCTTCCTGGTGGGCGCTTTGCTCGCCTATCTCGCTGACCCCCTGGCCGACCGGCTGGAGGAATTGGGGTTGAGACGCACGCTGGCGGTGATCGCTGTGTTCACCGGGCTGAGTCTGACCGGCGTTGGCGCGCTCTTGCTGCTCCTGCCGATGCTCGGCGGCCAGATCGACTCCCTGCGCTCCATGCTGCCTCAAATCATCGAGTGGGCGCATCAGGTCGGCGCCCCCTGGTTGCGCGCGCACGTCGGCTTCGATGTCGACTCCCTGGATTTGGATACGCTGCGCGCCGCGATCGCCCAGCACTGGCAGTCCACCGGCAGCTTTGCGGCAAGCGTCCTCGCCCGGGCAACACGCTCCGGCCTGGCGCTTGCCGGACTGCTGGCCAATCTGGCTCTGATTCCCGTGGTCGCCTTTTATTTGCTGCGCGACTGGGACGTGCTGGTCGAGCGCATCCGCGATCTCCTGCCCCGGCGCATGGAGCCCAAGATCAGCGAGTTGACGAGCGAATGCAATGAGGTCGTCGCGGCTTTCCTGCGCGGTCAGTTTCTGGTGATGCTTTCATTGGGGGTGGTCTACGCCGTCGGCTTATGGCTGATCGGGCTCGATCTGGCACTGCTCATCGGGCTGCTCTCCGGAATCGCCAGTATCGTGCCCTACCTTGGTTTCATCGTCGGCATCGGTTCCGCGGCGTTGGCCACAGTGTTTCAGTTCAGTGATTGGCTGATACCGCTCGGTATGGTATGTGCCGTGTTTCTGGCCGGCCAGCTCCTAGAGAGCCTGCTATTGACGCCGTTACTGGTCGGGGATCGGATCGGGCTACATCCCGTGGCGGTCATCTTCGCGGTGCTCGCCGGCGGACAGTTATTCGGCTTCACCGGGGTGTTGTTGGCGCTGCCCATCGCGGCGATCATCATGGTATTGCTGCGCCATGCCCATGATCGCTATCTGAGCAGCACGCTCTACGGCGAGCCGCGCAACGGCGAGGGGGAAGAGGACGCACGGCCGTGATTTCCTCTCCTCATGTGGACGTCTGGGGTGAGCGCACGCCGGCTGGCCTACGTTTGCGCGTCGAATGACTCCGATGCGCGTTGCGGATAGAGCAGGCTAGGGTTCTGCCGCCGCTGTGCTTATGGTAATGATAAGTGGTGGCAGATTCGGACGGATGAACGCATGGCGCAAAGCATCGCACAACGCATCGCCGATGAGCTGCGAGTAAGCCCCGGGCAGGTGGCGGCGGCGATCGGGCTGTTCGATGACGGCGCTACCGTGCCCTTCATCGCCCGTTACCGCAAAGAGGCAACGGGGGGGCTCGATGACAATGTGCTGCGCGAGCTGGAAAAGCGGCTCGGTTATCACCGCAGCATGGAAGAGCGTCGCGAGGGGATCCTCAAGGCCATCGACACGCAGGGCAAGCTCACGGCAGAGCTCGCTCGAGCCATCCGGGACGCCGACACCAAGACCCGGCTGGAGGATCTGTACCTGCCCTTCAAGAAAAAGCGCCGCACCAAGGGCGAGATCGCCCGGGAGGCGGGCTTGGCACCGCTCGCGCAGGCTCTGCTCTCCGACCCATCGCAGGACCCGCAAGAGCTGGCAGCACGTTACCTTGACCCGTCACGGGGCATCCCGGATCCGGCGAGCGCTTTGGAAGGTGCGAAGTATATCCTCGCCGAGCGCTTCGCCGAGGACGCAACACTTCTGGACCGATTGCGCGAGCAGGCGTGGTGCCACGGCCTGCTTCTGGCCGAGGGCATCAAGCAGGCGGCGCAGACCGAGGGCAAATACTCCGACTACGCGAATTATTCCGAGGCCATACGCAAAATTCCATCCCACCGCGCATTGGCCCTGTTTCGCGGCCGCAGGGAGCGGGTCCTGCGATTGCGTCTGGCGCTGCCGGACGAGCTCGATGAGCCAGCGCCCAACCCGTGCGCCGCGGAGCGCATCATCAGCAGCCATCTCGGGGTGGGGACCTCCTCCCGCACCGGCGATCGCTGGCTCGCCGAAGTGATCCGCTTTACCTGGCGAATTAAGCTACTCACCCGGCTTGAGACGGATCTGTTCGCCCGCCTCAAGGCGGCGGCGGATGCGGAGGCCATCCGCGTCTTCGGCTGCAATCTACGTGATCTTCTCCTCGCCGCGCCGGCCGGAGCGCACGTGGTGCTGGGAATCGATCCCGGACTGCGCACGGGCTGCAAAATCGCCGTCGTGAACCCGACCGGCAAGCTGCTCACGACCACCACGATTTACCCACACGCGCCGAAGCGTCAATGGGAGGAGGCGATCGCCACTCTGGGCGCTCTGACACGCGCGCACCAGGTCACGCTGATCGCCATCGGCAACGGCACGGCCTCGCGCGAGACGAAAAGACTGGTCGATGACTTGCGCCGTGCGCAGCCGAAGCTCAATTTCACCGATGTTCTGGTCTCCGAAGCCGGGGCCTCGGTGTACTCCGCCTCTCAGCGCGCCGCCGACGAGTTGCCGGAGCTGGATGTTTCCCTGCGCGGCGCGGTCTCGATCGCCCGCCGCGTGCAGGATCCGCTAGCGGAACTGGTAAAGATCGAGCCGCGCTCCATCGGCGTCGGTCAGTACCAACACGATGTCGGCCAGGCGGAACTCACGAGCGCCCTGCAGGGCGTGGTCGAAGATTGCGTCAACGCGGTGGGCGTGGATTTGAACACCGCCTCGGCCGCCCTTTTGACCCACGTCTCTGGGCTCTCGCCAGCACTCGCTGAACGGGTAATCGCTTATCGGGACGAACACAACGGCTTTCGCCGCCGTGATGAGCTAAAAAGCATACCGCGCTTCGGCGCCAAGACTTTCGAGCAAGCGGCCGGCTTCCTGCGAATTCGCGATGGAGAGCAGCCGCTCGATGCCTCCGCTGTGCATCCGGAAGCCTATCCCGTAGTCGAGCGCATTGCGGCGAGCCTTGGGCGTGCGATTCCCGCATTGATCGGCGCCAGCGCGCTACTGGGCAGCGTGGCGCCGAGCGAGTTCACCGACCAGCGCTTTGGGCTGCCCACCGTAACCGATATTCTGTGGGAGCTGGAAAAACCGGGCCGGGATCCACGCCCGGAGTTTCGCTCCGCGCGCTTTCGGGAGGGGGTGGAGACACTCGACGATCTTCGCCCCGGCATGACGCTCGAAGGTGTCGTGACGAATGTCACGAATTTCGGCGCCTTCGTGGACATCGGCGTGCATCAAGACGGACTGGTACATATCTCGGCCATGGCCGAGCAGTACGTCAGCGATCCCCGGTCGGTGGTCAGATCCGGCGATGTCGTGAAGGTTCGAGTCGTTGATGTCGATCTCCTGCGCCGGCGCATTGCTTTGTCGATGCGCCTATCGGGCGACGAGCCGCGAACGGGACGCGGCCGCCGACAAGGCGGCGCTGACCAAACAGGCCCGACAACGGCGATGGCCGCCGCTTTCAGAAAGCATCAACGACCATGAACAACAGATAACCGGGGGGTCGCTGCGGGACCAACCACTGCCATACTGCCTCGGGGCCTACCCGGGGTTGTCAGGGGGAGAGCATCATGCAAAGCGTATTGGACATCACGCGCGAAGATGCGCTGGCGGTGCTGGAGACGCAATACGGCATTCGCGGCCACGAGGTCTACCTGCTAGAGCTGATTCCGCTTATCGAGATGGTATGGGCCGACGGTTACAATCAGCAAGCGGAAGTCGGCTTGGTCTACGAGTTCGCCTTGCGCCGACTCGCCGAGTTGGATCGCGAGGCGTATGGCTTGGATGTGCTCACCGCCGGACAGGTCAATGCGTTTGTCGAGCGCTTCCTCAGCAAGCGGCCGAACCCAGCCATGCTGCGGGAGCTTCGCCAATTGGCAATCCCGGTGATCTTTGATCACTCCGATCCGCGCGTGAACAACAAGCGACGGCGAATGATCCTCGAGTACTGCCTCGATATCGGTGCTGCCGCCGTAGATCGCTATCCCTACGATGCGCACGAGCGCTTCTCGGCCCCCGAGAAGGCCCTTTTCCTTGATCTGGTTGACGCCCTACAACCCGCGGCGCTAGCGGCTGCAGCCTGAACCGGAAGGCGTCGGCGGCAAGCCAATCGCTCGGTACGCTCGCGCCTCAGGCGTACGTGCGCCCTTTCCAGCGCGAGCGTACCCCGCGCCAGTAGCGCAGTGCGGAGGACCATGTCATGGCAAGGTAAAGCGTGGCGATGATCGGCAACAGCAGCGCCCACCAGGGGCTCAACCGATAGTAGCGCAGCGTCGGCACATAGCAGGCGCCCAGCGCGAGCAGGCCGCTCAGCCCGAAGCCGCGAGCCATGCCCGCGCCCAGCGCCAACCCGAGCACCGGCCCCCAGAAACTCACGATCATGAGCGCGGTACACCCGAGCAAAAGCGCAGTCGAGTAGCGCAGTTGCGTGAATGCCGAGCGTGCAACCATTTCCCAGAGTTCGCTCAGGCGCCGATAGCTGCGCAGGCTCCAGGCACTGCGGGTCAGACCGATCCAGATCCGCCGCCCCGCTGTCTTGAACCGCCGGGCCAGCGTGCAGTCATCGATGAGTGAATCGCGCAACGCGGCGAAACCGCCGATGCCGCGCAGGACGTCCGTGCGAAGGAGAATGCAGCCGCCGGCGGCGGCGGCGAAGCGCGGGGAATCGGAATTGGCAAGCCTAAACGGGTAGAGCAGCTTGAAAAAAAACACGAAGGCCGGAACAAGCAATCGTTCCCAGAAACCCTGCATATTCAACCACGGCATCACCGAGACCAGGTCCAGGCGCTGCGCGAGAAGACGATTACGCAGCGTCGCGATCATGCCGGGACCCAGCACGATATCGGCGTCGAGCAATAGTGTCAGCGGTGTTTCGACCCGCTGCAGACCCTGCTCCAGCGCCCAAAGCTTCCCGGCCCAGCCAGGCGGCAGCGTTTGCCCCGCGATGAGCTCGAGTCGCAGGTTGGGAAGCCGAGGAACGGCCGCCGCCGTACCATCCGTGGACTGATCGTCGATAATCACGACGCGCAGTTCCTTGCTCTGCGCATCGAGCGCATGCAGGCAACGAGCGATAACCGCCGCCTCGTTGCGCGCGGGAATCAAGACCGTGACGTCGCCGAGATCGGCTCCTTGGTGCCCGGCCTCCAACCGCTCCCGCGTGCTGCACGGACGCCAAGGCGCCGTCAGGGCAACCAACCAAACCAGGGCGCCCCCCAGCGCCGGAAGAACCGTCCAGAGCACCTCGGCGCTTGATTGCTCGCTCAGCGATGCACTCCCGGGGGCGCGGCCGCACGAGGTTCACTCCGGGTGATATGCTCGACGGGTATCCGTATTTCCTCGCCCCGACGGTCCGCGAAATCCTCCCGCCTATACCGGATCGGAACCTCCGGCGCCATCGGGCCCGTCGTGCGTGGGCCGCGCAGGGCGACACCGAGTGCTTTCAATGGGTGAAGCACCGTATCCGCGACGGCGCTTCCCTCATAGCCGCAGTGCGCCATGCAATTATCGCATTTTGGATTGCGTCCGGTACCGTAGCGCTCCCACCGCGTCTCCTCCATGAGGTCCTTGAACGTAGGCGCGTAACCCTCATCAACGAGCAAATAGCATGGTCTCTGCCAGCCGAAAATGTTGTACGTGGGATTGCTCCACGGCGTGCATTCATAGGTCTGATTGCCCGCGAGGAAATCAAGAAACAGCGAGGAATGGCTCAACGGCCACCGCCCCTTTCGGTTGCTGCCGTGCCGGAAAATATCCCGGAAGAGTTGCTTGCTCTGCGTGCGACCCAGAAAGACATCATCGCGGGGAGCGTGTTCGTAGCTGTAGCCCGGGGAGATCGTGATACCCTCGACACCGAGATCGGTGACGAAATCGAAAAAGTCCGCGACCGCGGCCGGGTCCTCTCCCTGGAAGAGCGTACAGTTTATGCTGACCCGAAAACCACGCTCTCGTGCCTTGCGAATGGCCGCAACCGCCTTGTCGAATACTCCCTTCTGACACACGGAATCGTCGTGCCGCGCACGGTTGCCGTCGAGATGCACCGAAAAGGTGAGATAGGGCGAGGGCTGGTAGTCATCCAGCTTCTTCGCCAGCAAAACCGCATTGGTGCAGAGATAGACGAATTTCTTGCGCGCGATGATTCCCTCGACAATACGCGGCATATCCTTGTGAATCAGCGGTTCTCCCCCGGGAATGGACACCACGGGTGCATTGCATTCATCCACCGCGCCGAGCGCCTGTTCAACGCTCATGCGTTTGCGCAATATTTCACTGGAATAATCGATCTTGCCGCAACCGGCACAGGCCAAATTGCACTGAAACAGCGGCTCTAGCATCAACACCAACGGATAGCGCTGCTCGCCCCTGAGCCGCTTGGAGAGGATATAACGACCGATCCGATACTTCTGGATCAGCGGTATGCCCATAACAAACTTCCTTCCCTAGCCCCCGGAGGGTAAAAATTGTTCGCCCGGCGGATGTTTCAACCCAGCATGGGCGGCAAACGGAACCGCGTTGCTTCCTTCACGCCGGCCAGCTCGATGAACGAATCCGCTCCGAGCGCATGCAATCGGTCAAGCACCTGCTGCACCAGCACTTCCGGAGCCGATGCCCCCGCGGTGACCCCAACCCGTTCGCACTGGGAGAACCACCCCGGCTCCAGGTCATCCGCGGTCTGCACGAGGTAGGAGCGAATGCCGAAGTGTTCGCCGACCTCACGCAAGCGATTGGAGTTGGAGCTGTTGCGCGCGCCAACCACGAGCAGCACGTCGACTTGTCTGGCCAGCTCACGCACCGCGTTCTGGCGATTTTGCGTAGCGTAACAGATGTCGTTCAGGCCAGGTCCCTGAATTTCCGGAAAGCGCGCTTTGAGTGCGGCGACGACCTCACGGGTATCATCCAGGCTCAATGTCGTCTGCGTGACATAGGCGAGGGCCTGCGGGTTCCGCACTTGCAACGCATTGGCTTCCTCCGGCGTTGAGATGACGTACACCGGGCCGTCCACGCGCCCGCGTGTGCCCTTCACTTCGGGGTGCCCGCCATGACCGATGATGATCAGTTCGCGACCGGCGTTATGATAACCCTGTGCCTGACGGTGAACCTTGGTAACCAGTGGGCAGGTCGCGTCGATGAACCGCAGCTCCCGTTCTCTGGCCTGCTGAACAACGGCATTGGCTACGCCGTGAGCGCTGAATATGATAACCGCCTGTGGCGGCACCTCCTCCAGGGATTCCACGAAGATTGCGCCGCGCTCGGTGAGATCCTGCACCACGTGCTGATTGTGCACGATCTCGTGCAGCACGTAGACCGGCGCACCATGTATCGCCAGGGCGCTTTCGACGATTTCGACCGCCCGGATGACGCCAGCGCAGAATCCACGAGGTTGAGCCAATATCACGTCCATTGCACACAGGGCTCAGTATACGTCAGTCAGTTTGTCGAGAGTTCGCCACATCGTCGCGACACGACTGTGGTAGTTTTGCACCACAGCGACGCCTCGGCGCAACGGCGACAAGGCCACCAATCCTGAACACGCAACGATGCGCGAACGACAAGACCATCAGCATCGATGCACGTTTAGCACTAGACTGCTTCATCATTCAACCCTAAGTTGACAAAAGAGGTCGATTTTTTCTGTGTGGGTGCTTTGCGGTTCGGCATTTTGGCCGAGGGTTTATGGCGGGTCCTGCCAACGGATGGCCGGACATCGCAAATGCAGTCACAATGAATGTCCCGAAGACGACCAAGATCAACCGCTTTGTATGGAAGGTGTTTGCTATGGCGCGCTCCCTGCTGGATTCCGTGACGTGTCCCGAGGATCTTCGGCAATTGCCGGAATCGCGGCTCTCCGAGCTCTCGCGGGAGCTCCGGGAATTCCTGCTGGAGACGGTTTCCGGTAACGGCGGCCATCTCGGCGCCGGCCTCGGCGCCGTGGAGCTGACCGTCGCCCTGCATTACGTCTTCGAAACCCCCGAGGACCGGTTGGTCTGGGACGTCGGCCATCAAGCCTATCCGCACAAGATCCTCACTGGGCGACGGGAGGCCCTCCATACGATCCGCAAGCGCGGCGGCTTGGCCCCCTTTCCACATCGCGACGAAAGCCCATACGACACGTTTGCCGTGGGTCACGCGGGCACGGCAATCGGCGCGGCACTCGGCATGGCCCTCGCCGCTGCTCAGCAGAATTCACAACGCCGTGCCGTGGCCGTGGTTGGCGACGGTGGCATGACCTGCGGCATGGCCTATGAGGCGCTGAATCATGCCGGGGATCGGCATCCGGATCTGTTGGTGATCCTCAACGACAATGAGATGTCCATTTCACGCAACGTCGGCGGTCTGAGCAACTATCTTGCCCGCTGCGCCTCGAGCCGCCAGTACACGGCTCTGCGCGAGGGCAGCAAACGCCTCCTACAGGCCGTGCCGTCGGTGTGGGAGATCGCCAAGCGGGTCGAGACACACACCAAGGGCTTGGTCGTGCCCGGCACGTTGTTCGAGGAGCTCGGCTTCCGCTACTTCGGCCCGATTGACGGCCACCATCTACCCACGCTGATTCATACCCTGCGCAATCTGCGCTCGCACCACGGGCCGCGTCTGCTGCACGTGGTCACCCGCAAGGGCAAGGGATACCCACCGGCCGAGGCGGATCAAGTCCAGTACCACGGCGTTTCACCATTCGATCCCAAGGTCGGCATTCGCAAGCCCAACGCAAAGCCCGTCAGCCCGACCTACAGTCAGGTATTTGGCGACTGGCTCTGTGATATGGCGATGCGTGATCAACGCTTGATGGCCATCACGCCCGCGATGCGCGAAGGCTCCGGGCTGGTGCGTTTCTCCGAGCGTTTCCCCGAGCGTTACTTCGACACCGCCATTGCCGAGCAGCACAGCGTGACTCTCGCCGCCGGCATGGCGGCCGATGGCCTCAAACCGGTGGTGGCGATCTATTCCACGTTTTTGCAACGAGCCTACGATCAACTCATCCACGATGTGGCATTGCAGAACCTGCCGGTGCTCTTCGCGGTGGACCGCGCCGGCGCGGTGGGCGCCGACGGCGCGACACACCAAGGGGCCTTTGATCTGAGCTTCATGCGCTGCGTGCCGAACATGGTCATCATGGCACCGGCGGATGAAAACGAGTGTCGGCAAATGCTCTATACCGGCTTCATGCTCGACGGGCCGGCCGCCGTGCGGTATCCGCGCGGCAAAGGCACGGGAGTATCGATCGACCCGGAGCTGCGCGCGCTGCCGATTGGCAAAGCACAGTTGCGTCATCCGGGTTCCGGCATCGCCATCCTCGCCTTCGGCAACTTGCTCACGGCGAGTCTCCAGGCGGGCGAGCGCCTCGGGGCAACCGTGGTCAACATGCGCTTTATAAAGCCTTTGGATGCGGAATTGATCGTTGAGCTCGCCGGGAGCCACGAATTACTCGTGACTGTCGAGGACAACGCCATCGCCGGTGGAGCGGGAAGCGCCGTCGGCGAAGTCTTGGCCAAAGAAGGTATCTGCGTGCCCCTGCTGCAGCTTGGCCTGCCCGACGAGTTCATCGAGCACGGCAGCCAGGAGGAACAGCTGATGGATGTCGGGCTCGATGCAGATGGCATCCTCGCAGCCTTGCAAAACGATAGGCGCGCTCAGGCCATTCTCGCCGAGAGGGAAACGTCGAACGTGAACCGCCCCGATGAGGGGCGGTCCAGGCGCTCCGAATCAGCCGGTGCCCGCCGATAAGAGGTGCGTTACACGGGTCTCACCGCGGTGCTGAAAGGCTGCTTCCGGCCGTTGGAATTGGAATCCAACCACCCCGGCCCATCACGGTAGGAGCGGTGCGTTTCAGTGTCTGGGTGGCAACCCGGGCCTTCCAGGCCAGCTCGAGCAAAGGCCACAACGCGCGCGGCCGGCACCGCAATAGATTAATCAAGACACGGGGGCGCAATCGCCCAGCGCCCTCCACGATCTTAACAAAGGCGCCAGGCAGCGCCACCGTGGCCGGATCCACGATTACCCGAAGGACCAGAAACGGCAGCCCATGGCGGCTCGCCACAGAGCCAACGCCCCCGCTCTCCATATCCACCGCACCAGCGGCGTAGCGATCCCGCAACGTGGCCTTCTCCGCGGGGGTCGCAACAAGGCGCTCGCTGGCAAATAATCCCGCCTCATGCACCAATACGCCAGGCGAGAGGGCCGACCGGATGCGTTGGCGCCAGCCTGTGTCGGCGAAATAGACGTAACCCTGAGCGGTGACCACCCGATCGGCGATGACCAGCGTCCCCGTGGGAATCCCCGGATCTAGCCCGCCGGCCATTCCCCAGCTGATCAATGCCGTGGCGCCTTGTGCCACCAACTGCTCAGCCATGTGCTCCGCACCCGCGGCCCCAGGCCCCGACACGCCGATCATTGCTTCGATGGGCGGTGCCTGTGCGCGCCGGGAAAAAGATCGGCGATAGCCGAGGCACCGGGCTTCCATTGCCAACGCGCTGACTATACCGAGGCGACCCACGCCCGGTTCTCCGCGATGCAATTTCGGTAACGGGCGAGGGCCATCAGCGGGAAATACGCGTCGTAACCATGGTATTTGAGGTAGAAAACGCGCGGGAATCCCGGTGCCGTGAACCAGGGGCAGGACCACAGCCCGTCGGCGCGTTGACGGCGCAAAAGGTATTCGACACCGGCTCGCACCTCGGGCGAGTGGCATTCCCCGGCGGCGATGAGCGCGAGTAGCGCCCAAGCCGTCTGAAACGGTGTGCTTTCGTCGGCTTGCCGCCCGCACGACTGATCCAGATAGCTATCGTTGCTCTCTCCCCATCCGCCATCATCATGCTGGCAGCTTTTCAGCCAAGCGACCGCCTTGCGCACCCACGGCGCGTCTTGCTTGCAGCCAGCTTGTTCGAGCGCGGTGAGGGTCGACCAGGTGCCGTAGAGATAGTTGGTGCCCCAGCGCCCATACCATGGCCCTTCGATTTCCTGCTGGTCGCGCAGAAATGCGATGGCGCGGGAGAGTGCGGCGGGATCGCGCGACTCGCCATCCAAGCTACCCAGGAGGGCGACGACGCGAGCGGTAACATCGCTTGTCGGTGGGTCGAGCAGCGCGCCGTGATCGGCAAACGGAATCTCGTTGAGATAATAGCGTGTGTTATCGGAGTCGAAGGCCGCGAAACCGCCATTGGCCGATTGCATGCCGAGCAACCAAACCGTCGCCCGCTGGATGGACTCACCATAGCGCTCGGGCTCCGCGGCACGCTGCATTGCCCACGCCACAATCGCGGTATCGTCCAGATCCGGGTAATGATCGTTGCGAAACTGGAAAGGCCACCCGCCACCGGGCAGATTCGGGTGCTGCTCCGACCAGTCTCCCGGGGTATCCAACAGCTGCCCGTCCTTCAGCCAATCCAGGGCGCGACGGGTCTCAGTCCGGCTGGCGCCACCGTCGGCTTCCTGCAGGGCAAGGCATGCCAACGCGGTATCCCAGACTGGAGATAGGCAGGGCTGACAATAGGCGCGATCGCCTTGCTCCACCACCAGATCGCGCAGTCCCTTGCGTACCTGCTGACGCAGCGGGTCCTCGGCTGCATACCCGAGCAGCTCGAGCGCTTCGTACGAATTGACCATGGCCGGGAAAATCGCGCCCAAGCCATGCTCGCCATTCAAACGCGCGATGAACCAGTCCGCGGCCCGCTGCAACGCTCTGGCACGTACCGATCGGGGTATGAACCGCTCGAGACGCCGCCCGAGTGCATCGAGCGTTATGAACACTTGGTTGAGGCGGGAACGCGCCTTGAAATAACCCGTCTCGAGGTGCGGATCGGTAACAAAGAGTTCGCCGATATGTATGTCACGCGGATTACGGGCGCGCGGCTTGTAAGCCGCCAGGATGAACAAAGGCACCATAACCGTGCGTGACCAATAGGAGACCTTGCTCAAATGGAACGGAAACCAGCGCGGCAACAGGAGGATTTCCGGGGGCATGAACGGCACGCCGCGCCAGGGAATTTCACCGAAAAGGGCCAAAGCGATGTGGGTGAAGACATTGGCGTTGACCGCACCGCCTTGATCGAGTATGGCTTGGCGGGCGCGACGCATGTGCGCCGCCTCGGGGTCGTCACCGGCCAGCTTCAAGGCGAAATACGCCTTCACCGAGCAGCTGATGTCCATGTCACCGCCGTAGTAAAGCGGCCAGCCGCCGCTCGTGAGCTGGTGCTCACGAATATAGCGCGCGAGCTTGGGCTCCAGCGTTGCCTCGAGCTCTCCGGTATAGTGCATCATCAGGATGTATTCGGCCGGTATGGTGCAGTCGGCCTCGAGTTCAAAGCACCAGTAACCGTCCGGGTGCTGATGGGCTAGCAACGCATCGCGGGCCGCCAGAATCGCCTCGTCGATCGCTTGGGTGCCAGACTTCCGTGTATAGGGGGCAGCATTACCGATCCCGGCTGAGATCATCTCGGGCTGTTGCTCCATTGATCTCATTCAGCTCTCCAAACTTCTGGGCACGCACGCGGCAGGGGCTGATGTCGATCGCTGGGGTGAATCGCTCACACCCTGACGTGCCCGTGCCGCGCCACCGTGCAATCCACATCGCGTATTGGTAACCCTCGGGCCGCCCAATCAAAGAGACACCGCAACATGGTATCCCGCCCCGCTGCCAAGCCGAAGCTCAGCACCGTCGTGCGAACGGCGCGGCGGGATATCTTGACCTCGCGGCCCGAGCGATAGGCGGGGTTGGCGTGCAGGCGCTGCAGGGTGAGCGCCGCCATTGCCAACGACCAAAGACAGAATCGTCGTATACCGACTTCGCTCGGCGGCAGCAGCTGAACATAGGCCAAGGCGTTGCGAAGATGGCCGTGGGCGCGCGCCACCAATTCGCGTATTCCGGCGCCGAATGCCGGATCGTAATGCGCCTCGCTCAGATCACGCAGGTCGAACCCGTACTGCTGGAAAACGTCGCGAGGCAGCCAACAGGTACCCCGCTGACGATCCTCCCAGACGTCCTTCAAAATATTGGTCATCTGCAGGCCGGCGCCGAAAGAGACGCTCAGCGCACGCAGACGTTCTCGCACGCGGCCGATATCCCAGGAGTACTGGCAGAACAGATCCGTGAGCATCTCTCCGACCACGCCAGCCACGTAGTAACAGTAGCGCTCGAATTCCGCCATGTCGCAGAGACCGTCCGGCCGCCGATTGCGCTGGAACCACGGCATGCCTTCGCACATGATCCGCACACACCGCTCGAGTGCCGCACGCTCAGCGGCGGGCAGAGAATGCGTGACCGCGATCACCCCTGGAACGCGCCGGATGAGTTCGCGCTCGTCCGCCGACATCGTATCCGATAGCAGCGGATGGAGATCGGCCGCGAAGCGGTCGGGCGACTCATCCCCGCCGGCAACGATGGTGCGGAAGCGATCGTGAAAGCCCTGCTTCTGGCGGGCATTCAAAGTCGGCTCATCCTCGATCGTATCCGCAATCCGGCATAGCAGGTAGGCATTGGTCACAGAAGTGCGGAGCGGGTCGGGAAGCTGCGGAATAGTAAGGGCAAACGTGCGCGAGACCCCCGGCAGCAACTCCTGCTGGGAAGCTAAGGCGATCTCGCTCCGCGGGTGATAGTGGTCGCTGGCTTGCATATCGGGCGTATTCTCACTCCATGATAATGCAGAGCGGGGCGTCTGAAGGCTCAGCGCGCTTGCTCACCTGCTCTGTCCTAGCTCCCGCCAATCAGCAATGGCCGAATGTCCCGTTTATTAACTATTCCGTTTGTCTCGTTCAACCCCGAGCCAGCCGAAAGGAGTGTAAGCTCCGCGGCCGGCAGTAGCAAACGGCGTGCGTCCAAGGGAACCGGTTTGAGAGCCGCTCGTGTGGCTAATTGCCGCTCCACGGTTCAGCCGCCAGTGAATACGACGAGCGGCCATGGTGCCCGGCCTGATTGGAATGGCGCCTGCGCCGAGCATGCCGGGACTACCGGCAGATTGGCCTAGTATCGCTGGAGTGCCCTCCCGCAGAGGGGCTGTGTCGACCCTGCTGGACACTATCGCGTATAGTGGATCGAGACAGGCGGCACTGGCAGGAAGCAGCCCAGCACTATCACGGTGGCCGCCATGCTGACATGGCCGTTCTCCCGGCCCTCCTGTGACATTGCTTTGCAGGCGCGCACCCATGGCTCAGCTGCTCCTGGCGACCGTTGTGATCATCGCCGTCGTTGCCTGGCGCTCGGCCAGCGCGCGGGCAAACCTACCGCGAATCTTATGCTACACGGCTCTTGGCCTGCTCGTGTTACTGGTCGCGACCGGACGTGTGCACTGGATACTCGGCTTCGTTCTCGCCGCCCTTTTGCTATTGGGGCGACGCAGCGCCACGCCGCCCGACACGACCACGACCGGGCAGGAGAACGATTACGCAACGGACGCGCATTGCCGTCTGCAGACGAAAAATCTCGCGATCACCATCGATCCCCGCAGCGGCTGTATCGATGGCACGGTCCACGGCGAGCGTCTGCACGGGCGGCGACTGAGCGGCCTTACCCTGCGCGATTTGCTGATGCTCCACGAGAGCTATCTGGAGTTCGATGCCGAGGCCGCGGCGCTGTTGCGGGCCTATCTCGATCAAGCCCACAGCGGCTGGCGCGATCGCGTTCGCCACGAGGATGCATACCACGACCCGAGCGGCGCTACTGCCTTGTCGGATGCGCAAGCCCACGCCGTACTCGGATTGCCAATGGGCGCCGAGCGGGCACAGATCGTCACGGCTCACCGCCGGCTGATGCAACGCCTGCACCCTGACCGCGGCGGATCCGGCTATCTTGCCGCCCGCCTCAATGAAGCAAAAGCGCAGCTGTTGCGCAGGCACCGGACGCCGGGATGAGGGAAACCCGGCGGCGCAGCCAGCGGCAGCGAAACGCCCCGCTCGGGTGCCATCCCCGGACTTCGAAGGATGCGGCGGGCGGCAGGCTAGCAAGCAAGGAGGATATCGCGTTGCGCCGGAGCTACCAGTCAGTCATGACCCTCACGCTGGTCCTTGCCAGCGCCGCGGGCGTAGCGGGTGCCCGCTCGATACCGGCGGATAGCGCAGCCAGCGCCGCGAGCTCGCGAGCCGATCCAAGTGCCGCCGTTCACCACGAGAGCGCAAACAAGCGGGCGCTTACCCTGACGATTTATCAAAATGGCCTCGGCCTGGTGCACGATCGTCGCCGCCTCGAGCTCTCGCCGGGTAGCGATCGGCTTACCCTCCTTGATCTGCCTTCGCGTCTGAAGCCAGAGACGCTGGCTGTCACCCTGCACCCCAAGGCGCATATTCTCAGCCAGCGGTTCCGCAGCACGCATTGGACGCCCACCATGCTCTTGCAAGCGTATGAGGGCCGTGAGGTGCTGCTCGAGCCGCGTACCGGCGAGCATGACGAGACGCGTCGCGCCCTCTTGGTCAGCGCCCAGGGTAAGGAGCCGATCGTTCGCGTCGGAGGTCGGCTGGAACTGGGTGGGCCCGATGCGCCCTGGCGCATCGTCTTGCCGCCCGATCCCCGCATCGCGGTGTGCGGCCCGGCGCTCGATTTGCACCTTGCGCGGCCGGCTGGTGGTCACCGTCGCGTGAATCTGGTCTATCTCACCGACGGGCTCGGCTGGCAAATGGACTACTGGGCTGAGCTGCGCGGCGAACGGCTCCGCCTCCAAGGTTTCGCCCGGATCGTAAATCACAGCGCTGGAGGTTACCCGGAGGCCAAGGTGCGTCTAGTCGCCGGGGACATCGAGCGTGGCGACGGGATCGCTCCCTTCATGATGCAAGCACAGCGCAGGCGCCAAGCGGCGGAGACCGGCGGTACCGAGCCGGCTTTAGCGTGGCATTTGTATCGTCTAGACCAAACGGTGAACCTGCCTCGCGCCGCCGCCATTCGCCTGGAGCTGCTTCGCACCACTGAGTTGCAGGCGCAGCGTCGCTACCGGGTGAGTGCCAATGGGACGGACACGGGTGGTAAAGCTCCGGTTCAGGTTCGCCTGCACGTGGCTACCGACAATGCCGAACATCCGCTTGCCCTACCCGCGGGGACGGTGCGCGTCAAAGAGCAGGGCACCGACGGGGAGCCGCGTTACCTGGGCGCCGATCACATTGACCATACCCCGGCCGGCGAGCCCCTGGATCTGCTTCTGGGCACGGCCTTCGATCTCACCGCGCGACGCACACGCACGCTAATGCGCCGGCTGGGCAAGGATCACTATGAGGTCGCGTGGCGCATCGAGCTGCACAACACCCGGGCGAAGCCGGTCGAGGTGCAACTGCGTGAAGAGCTGCCCGGCGACTGGGAAATTGTCCAGCAAAGCGCACCACACGAGCGCTTGTCGGCGACGATCGCGCAATGGTCGGTCGCCGTGCCCGCCCAAGGCGATGCGGTGCTGAGCTATCAAGCCCGTTTTCAGCGCTGATTCGAGAACGCCGGCACGCATGCTGCGAAGTAACGTCTAAGCGGCCGGTTTCGCGGCTACTTCATGGCGCGCGCACGCTTGATGGAATCGTAAGCCGCACGAATCTCCTGGGTACGTTGTTGCGCCATCCGGATCATCGTCTCGGGTAACCCGCGGGCGACCAGCTTGTCCGGATGATGTTGGTTCATCAGCCGCCGATAGGCTTTTTTTACTTCCGAATCGCTCTCCCGGGGGCTGACGCCCAACGTGCGATAGGCATCGGCAAGCCCATCGCGCCGAGCGCCCGGCCGATTTGGTTGCGCGCGGCGATAGCTGCCGGTCAGGAAAGCCTCCAGGCGAGTATACTCGCTTTCCGCCAGCCCGAGCCGGCGGGCGATATGGAGCAACGCAACGCGCTCGGCTTCATCGATACGACCATCGGCCAACGCGGCTTGAATCTGGATTTCCAAAAACATGCGCAGCAGGTTGACCTGGCCGCGGGCGACGTGACGAAACTCGTTCAAGACGCCATCGAGATCGAAATGCGTGGCCTTGCCCGCGTTGAAATGTTCGATGGCCGCACGTCGTTGCTCCGCGGAGAGATTCATCTGCGCCATGATCGATTCCGCGGCAGCGATTTCGGCTTCGCTGATACGACCGTCGATCTTGCACACATGCCCCATGATACTGAACGTGCAGCGAAAAAACTCTTCGTGGATGCGCTGCAGCCCTCCCAGCGCGAAGCGCGAAAGGGTGAGACCGCGGTCGATCAGATGCCCCAGTAGAATGCCGATCAATGCGCCTACCAGCCCCCCGACCAGATAGCCGAGGAGACCACCGATAAACTTACCCATCCACAACATCCCGCGAACGATCTCCCCACGGCCGATTACCGTCACGCTTCCACCCTAGACGGGAAGGGACGATGACCCGCCTCGCAATAGTCTTGCCATCATCACGATATACGGACATTATGCACACAATGGGCAGCCACGCGGCAGGATGCTTACTCTCGGAAAGGGCAGCTATGGCGGTCAAATCAGCGTATCTCACGCCGGAGGAGCTGGACTATCTGCAGGAATTGATATTCGCTGCGGACGAGACGCACGATGCCGCGGCGGAGCGCCCACGCCAGTTGCTGCTCAGCCCTTACGGCGGCGACACCGAGCTATTGCTGCAGCTGCTCAAGGCCGAGCGCCTGCAGCTCAGGCTCGAGCGGGGGACCTACCTCTTCCTCTTCGAGCTCTATGCGGAGCGAGCGACGGCCGAATCGACGGTGGCGCTGCGTTTTAGCTATCCGACGATCATCGAGCGCTACGGTATCGAACGCGCGGCTCGTGTTCAGCCGGAACAAGGCGACATTCAGGTGGTCGACAACCAAGGCCTGCTGCAGGCACCGCAGGTGCGCGATATTTCCGTCACGGGCCTGTCGTTGACCGATCTGCCCTCGAACCTCACCCGCGCGGAACATCACCCCATCGATCTGCGCCTGCATCTGACCGATGCCGAACGCCTCGAGCTCAAAGGCCGGGTGGTCCGGATCAATCGCGACGAGAACGATGCCAAGCGCCGCACCGTCGGCATCCGGTTCGAGAACATAGACGCCGAGACCCAGGCGATACTCAACCGGTACATCTTCCGCCATCATGCGGAGACACGGCACTGAGGTCGCGGCCTTCTCGCTGACCCGCCCACAATCCCGTCGTGGCGCATCGCGCGCGCGGTGGATTCAACTTTGCGTCGCGAGCTCGGCAAGCCAATCATGCGGCTGCAGATAGCGCTCGTAGAGTTCGGCTTCCTTGGAACCGGGCTCCGGTTGCCAACCATACTCCCAGCGCACCAACGGCGGTAGCGACATGAGGATGGACTCCGCACGCCCCCCCGAATAGATGCCAAAACGCGTGCCACGATCGAACAGCAGATTGAACTCCACGTAGCGACCGCGCCGATAGAGCTGGAAGACGCGCTCGCGCTCCCCGTACTCGGTATCCTTACGGCGTCGCACAATAGGCAGGTAAGCCTCCAGGAAGGCATCGCCTACGGAACGCATGAAACCGAAGGCGTGCTCGAAGCCCTCGCCCGTGAAATCGTCGAAGAACAATCCCCCCACGCCGCGCGGCTCGCCGCGGTGCGGGAGATAGAAATATTCATCGCACCAGGCCTTGAATCGGGGGTAGAGCGATTCCCCGTAGCGATCACAGGCGATCTTCGCCGTCTGATGCCAGTGCAGCACGTCTGCATCGTAACCGTAGCAAGGGGTCAGGTCGAAACCACCGCCGAACCACCAAACGGGTGCTTGACCCGGTTCCTCGGCAAGGAAAAAGCGGACGTTGGCATGGGAGATCGGGACAAAGGGATTGCGCGGATGAATAACCAACGAGACGCCCATGGCCTGGTAGCGTCGGCCCGCCAACTCCGGACGGCGCGCACTGGCGGTCTCCGGCAGAGCGCTCCCATAGACGTGCGAAAAATTAATGCCGGCCTGCTCAAAGCTGATACCGTCTATCAGAACGCGACTGCGACCACCCCCGCCCTCCTCGCGAGTCCAGAGGTCCTCGTGAAACTGCCGGCCCCCCTCCTCGGCGCTGATCGCTTGGCAGATCCGGTCCTGTAGATCCAGGAGATACGTCTTGACGGCTTCGGGTCTGGGCTCATCCATTCGCGGCTTCTTCGCTGTCGACTTGCTAGTACCTATAAAGGCGTCCCGCTGGCACGCGCGGCCACCGATAGGCCGATTGCATGCACGGGTGGCTCTCGTCTCACTCCCGCAGTATTGCGCCCGAGCAGGCGTCAACGATAGGGGTGGGGCGGTCGAGCTGACCCGTTTTTCCCGGCACGATCGCGTCCAGACGAGGACCGAATAATAATCGCGTGCGTAGCGCCGTGCGTGCCGGCGAACCGCCGGCACGGTTGGCACTCGTCGAGACTATCGCGCCACCGAAGCTCCGACACAGCGCGCTGGCCATGGGGTGCGCGGTCACGCGTAGGGCGATCGTCCCGCGTCCTCCGGTCAAGCAGGCGGGAACCCAAGCAGCGGCGGGCACCACCCAGGTTACCGGACCCGGCCAGCCTGCCCTTATCCGTGCCGCCACCTTCTCGCTGACCGGCGCCATATACGCGGCGAGCCAATCCGGTTCGGGCGCAATCAATATCAACCCTTTGCGCGCCGAGCGACCCTTGAGCCCCAGCAGACGCGCGACAGCCGTATCGCAGCGCGGATTACAACCCAGCCCATAGACGGCTTCCGTGGGATAGGCGATGACGCCTCCGGCGCCGAGCAACGCCGCATAGCGGCGTAGACGAAAACCGGGCAGCAGCACGGCGCTCACATCAATCAACCGCTCTTGCGGCGGCGCCCGCCCCCACGGCGCGCGCTTTTACGCTCCGGCGCCTTGGCCAACAGTTGCCGACACTCCTCGAGATCAAACTCGGCCGGTTCCCGCCCCTTGGGAATGCGCGCGTTTTTCTTGCCGTCGGTGATATAAGGTCCGAACCGGCCACGCAGAATTTCCACGTCGGAGCCGTCGAAGCGTCGAATGAGCCGATTCGCGTCGGCCTCCTTCTTCTCGGCTACCAGCTCCAAGGCCCGCTCGCGGGTGATCGTATGCGGATCATCTTCACCCTTGAGGGAGACAAACTTATTGCCGTAGCGCACGTAAGGCCCGTAGCGGCCGATGCCAACCACGAGCTTCTCGTTCTCCGGCGTCTCGCCCAGCTCCCGCGGCAGCTTGAATAGCTTCAGAGCCTCCTCGAGCGTGATGGTGTCGATGCTCTGCCCCTGAATCAGGCCGGCGAAGCTCGGCTTTTCTTCATCGTTCGCACTGCCGATCTGCACATACGGCCCATAGCGTCCCAGCCGTGCGGTCACCGGCCGCCCACTGCCCGGATCGACACCGAGTTCGCGTGCCTGCATCACCTCGCCGCGCGAGACCTTGCTCTTGTCCTCGATACGCTCCTTGAATGGCTCCCAGAAGGCGCGCAGCACCGGGATCCAATCCCGCTCGCCGCGGGAAATCGCATCCAGATCGTCCTCCATTCGCGCGGTGAAATCGTAATCCACATAGCGGTCGAAGTGTTCCTTGAGAAACTTGATTACCACCCGACCGGTATCCGTGGGGAAGAAACGCCGATTCTCCAGTACCGCGTAATTGCGCTGCTGCAACGTGGACAAAATGGTGGCGTAGGTCGAGGGGCGACCGATGCCCCTTTCCTCCAGCGCACGCACCAGGCTGGCTTCCGAGTACCGCGGCGGGGGCTCGGTGAAATGTTGCTCGGGCCGGATCCCCTGCAGGGTGATTACATCGCCCACCTCCATGGACGGCAGCGTTCGCTCGCTGTCGTCGGAGACATTGCCGTCGTCGGTACCCTCCAGATAGACGGCCATGAAACCGGGATCCGCAATCGTCGAGCCGGTCGCGCGGAATACGCCCTCCTCGCCGCAGGCGAGGTCCACCGCAACGGTATTGATCGTCGCATGGATCATCTGGCAGGCAACGGCACGCTTCCAGATGAGCTCATAGAGGCGATATTGATCCTGCGCAAGATAGGGCTTGACCTCCTCGGGCACCCGCCACGCGTCGGTTGGCCGAATGGCCTCATGCGCCTCCTGGGCGTTCTTGGCGCGCGTTCGATATTGATGCGGGCGTTGCGGCACCTTGTCTCGGCCGTAGCGCTCGGCGATCACCTCCTGGATATTGGCAACCGCCTCCTGGGCGAGATTGACCGAGTCGGTGCGCATATAGGTAATCAGACCGATGGCACCGCTGCCGGTATCGATGCCTTCATAAAGCTGCTGCGCCACCCGCATGGTCTTTTGAGCGGAAAAGCGCAGTTTACGTGACGCTTCCTGCTGTAACGTCGAGGTAATGAAAGGGGCTGCGGGATTGCGGCGGCGCTGCTTGCGTTCCACCTTTGCAACGCGCAGCTGACCACCGGCCGCTTGCTCGAGCCGGGTGGTGACCTCATTGGCTTGCGTTTCCGCGGTGATCGAGAACTGCTCGATCCGCTCGCCGCCCAAGGTGAACAGCCGCGCCATGAAGGGCTGGTCCGCCTTCTCGAGATCGGCCTCGACCGTCCAGTATTCCTGCGATTGGAAGCGCTCGATTTCCTGCTCGCGCTCCACGATGAGCCGCAGTGCCGGACTCTGGACGCGCCCGGCGGACAGGCCGCTCGTAATTTTTTTCCACAGCAGGGGCGAGAGCTTGAACCCGACGAGATAGTCCAGTGCGCGCCGCGCCTGCTGCGCATTGACCAGATCGGTCGATAAGCCGCGCGGCTGCGCCATGGCCGCGTCGATGGCTCGCTGAGTGATTTCGTAGAAAACCACCCGGTGGATCGGCTTGTCGTCGAGCACACCGCGCTCTTTCAGCAGCTGCGACAAATGCCAGGAGATGGCCTCGCCCTCCCGATCCGGGTCCGTTGCGAGATAAATGGCATCGATCTTCCGCACGGCCTTGGCGATCGCATCGACGCGCTTGGCGTTGCGCTCGATGGTCGTGTACTTCATGGCGAAGTCCTGGTCCGTATCCACCGCCCCCTCCTTGGGCACCAGATCACGCACATGGCCATAGGAGGCGAGCACCTCGAAATCGGCCCCCAAGTACTTGTTGATTGTGCGCGCCTTGGCTGGCGATTCGACGATTACCAGATTTTTTGCCATAGCGAAAAAAAGGTCTGAGAAGGATCCGAGGGACAAAGACAGCGTGTGCTAGCTGCGAGACGTGATCAGTGGAGGGGAAACGCCGTATCGTCGAATATCAGGTTCTCCATACAAGCGTACGCCTCTTCCTGTCCCGGCTGGCTGAACAGAACCATGAGGACTACCCACTTCAGCGTGTCCAGATCGATTTCATCGTCCAAGGCCATCATACGATCGATGACCAGCTCACGGCTGACCGACGTCAGAATGCCGACCTGCTCGAGATAAAGCAGGAAACCGCGGCAATCCGCCTCCAGCTTGGCCATCTCCGGCTCAATAAACAACCGGATCGAGCGTTTGCTGTCGGGTTCCAAAACGGGAACAGTGCGACGATCGGCAAGCGCGTCGAGCCAATCGAATGCCTTACGAATCTCAAGCTGGCTGAAGCCGGCCTCAAACAGCTCCGTCTCGATTAGCTCCCTGTCCGAGCCCAGTTCTTCGTTGTTATAGAGGTCGTTTTCGAACAAGTACATCAGGACGTCGAAAACGTTTTCTTTCATCCTTACGCCCCTTCACCGAGGCGGGCGTATCGACCGCCTGGACAGACCGCCACGTAGCCCATCAACTCCAATTCTACGAGCATGGAGGAAAGCGTATCGGGCGTCAATCCAGTGCGCTGAAGCAGCACGTCGGCCGGAACGGGATCGTAGCCCAACGCCTCCAGAACGTGCCGGTAGCTCCGATCCAACCTGGCGTCACGCGCGTTGGTATCGACTGGACTCGCCGCCATCGGCTCCGCCAAAGCCGGAAGCTCTTCTAGCACATCGGACCCCGACTCGACCAGTTTCGCTCCCTGTCGAATCAGCGCATGACAGCCCCGCGCAAGCGGATTGTGTACTGACCCCGGTACGGCAAACACCTCCCGCCCCTGCTCCAGGGCGTGATCCACCGTGATCAACGAGCCGCTGCGGGGGCTCGCCTCGACGACCAGCGTGCCCAAGGACAAGCCGCTAATGATGCGATTACGTTGTGGGAAATGCTCGCGCCGCGGGCCGATACCCGTCGGAAACTCGCTGACCAGGGCTCCGCGCTCGACAATGGCGCGCGCCAGATCGCGATGGCGCACGGGGTAGATGCGGTCCAGGCCGTTACCCAGAACGGCGACCGTAGGCCGCTGCGCCTCGAGCGCGCCACGGTGGGCGCAGGCATCGATACCAAGCGCCAGACCGCTGGTGACGGTCAACCCGGCACGTGCAAGGTGTGTCGCGAACGCCCGGGCGTTGCCGATGCCGCCCGGCGTCGGATTACGGCTGCCAACGATGGCAAGCTGGGGACGGCTCAAGACAGCGGGCTCACCGGCGACGAACAACAATGGCGGAGGCACCGGGATGCGCCGCAACAGCTCCGGGTAGGCTGCATCCGTAAAGCACACCAGGTGGTGATCGTCGCTCTCCAGCCAGCGCAGATCGGCTGCCACCCCGGTGTCCTCGGTGCGCGGAATCGCATCCAACACCTTGGCCGGGAGCCCCGTCTGCGCTTGCTCATTGCGCGAGGCATTCAGGAAAGCCACCGGGGTGTGGAAGCGCTCGAGTATGCGCTGAAACGCTCGGGCGCCGAGGCCAGGCGTGCGGCATAGGCGCAGCCACCCCGCCAGTGGCTCGCCGCCGGAATGGTTTGACATGAGACGTTGTCCTGACGCCGAAACTTGCTGGGCGTGTTGCGCGCCAATGTCGCCCGGTGATTGCCTATCGCCGTGCGGGTATCCCAGCTTGCTGCAATGTCTGCCGCGCCGGACTGCGGACCAGATCATGAACCCGCATCGCGCGGGTCGCCTCCATGATCAACCCGAAGCTCATCCGGGGGAAGGTACGAAAAATGATCATCTCTCCCGCCCGCTCGGCCGGCAGGTCCACCCGCTGCTGGCCGCCACCGAAACGATCGATCACCTGCTGCCCCGGCTTGTAGACGAGCAGCACGTCTCCGGATTTGAGGCCCTGCGCCTCCCCGCGGTTGATGGCCACGACGTTGTACTGACCGATCTGGGAGACGCCGCCCATGACCGCGACGATCAGCCCATCGACCGGGTGCGCGGGCGGGCTCGGATAGAAACGCCCCCTGAGCGCCTCCTCCTCCACGGCCAGCAGCCGGTCCCCCGGCAACACTTCGCGATTGCTGCGTTTTATGACACACGTGGCGGGCTCGCCATTCGGGCGACACACGGCATCGCCGACGTGGGCGGCTTGATAGCCGAGCACCACCGCGTTTTGCGGGTCCACCAGCGGCTCTCTCTTGCGCAGAATGGCGTATATCGTGTGCGTTTCGCGCTCGCCGAGGCCGCGCACGTAGATCGGATCGCCGGGCGCGCCCATGACATGCTCGTCCGCCGCGGCGACGATGTGGGCCGCGCCTTGCCATTGCTCCGCCGAGACCATGCGATCACCGGTGAGAAACGGTCTGAGGGCGTTGATCGGGATCGTCGGCACCGCCTTTTCGAGTTCCTCCACCCGAACCCGCGGCGAGAGCTTAATGGTCCCGCCTTGGCGCTCCACCATGAGCCGCGGCTTGCCCCCAACAGTGGTAAACTTGATGACATCCCCCGGATAGATCAGGTGCGGGTTCTTGATATCCGGATTGCCATACCAGATTTCAGGCCAATACCAGGGATCTTTGAGAAAGTGCGCGGAGATATCCCAAAGGCTATCCCCGGGCTGAACGGTATATTGATCGGGATGCCCCGGTTTGAGCGCGACCTCGGCGGCCACGAGCGGGGAGGCAAGCATGAGCAGTGCGCACAGCAGCCAGGCAAACTTATTTCTGAACATCGACGTTCCCTGTTTAATGCCCTGTCCATGGTAGCGGCAACGGAACAGAATTCGTTATAGTTTGCAGTGGATCGTCATCGATCAAGACTAGCAGCGAAATATCGCCAGCCGCAACGGATCAAATATGGCTATTTTGGATATTTTACACTATCCGGACCCGCAGCTTCGCACGCGGGCGCAGCCGGTCGAAGCGGTGACCGACGAGATCCGCCGCTTGGTGGACGATCTTTTCGAAACCATGTATGACGCCCCCGGCATCGGCTTGGCGGCCACGCAGGTCAACGTGCATCAGCGTGTTCTGGTCGTCGACATTACGGAGGCCAGGAACGAGCCACTTGCGTTTATCAACCCGCAGATACTGGAACGCAGCGGCGAGGAGGAGATGCAGGAGGGCTGCCTATCGGTGCCCGGGTATTTCGATACGGTGCGTCGTGCCGAATGGGTGAAGGTTCGCGCGCAAGACCGCAGCGGCGAGCCTTTCGAGCTCGAAACGGACGGCCTGCTGGCCGTTTGCATTCAGCATGAGATCGATCATCTCGACGGCAAGCTCTTCGTCGATTATCTCTCCGAGCTCAAGCGCAAGCGTCTGCGCAAGAAGCTGGAAAAACAGTCGCGACAGGGCACGATGCCGGCACATCCGACGCAACGGGTGATCTGAGCCACGCGCCCCTCGATGAACGATGCTCCGCGAATCGTCTTCGCGGGCACGGCGGAATTTGCGGTGCCCGCGCTGCAGCGGTTGAGCCGCGGACCGCAGCGCCTGGTCGGCGTGTACACGCAGCCGGACCGGCCCGCCGGCCGCGGCCGGCGGCTGCGTCCGAGCCCCGTCAAAGTGGCCGCGCAGCAATGCGGCTTGCCCGTGCATCAGCCTCCGAGCCTTCGCTCTCCCGCAGCACAGGCAGAGCTCGCGCAGTTGGCCCCCGACGTCATCGTGGTCGCGGCCTATGGCTTGATCCTCTCCGCTGAGATATTGGCCATCCCGGCGCTTGGGTGCTTGAACATCCACGCCTCGCTGCTGCCGCGCTGGCGCGGCGCCGCGCCGATACAGCGAGCGATCGCCGCGGGCGATCGCCGGACCGGGATCACCATCATGCGCATGGACGAGGGCCTGGACACCGGCGCCATTCTGGCTCAGCGGGATTGTGCGATTGACGTGGACGATACCGCCGGCGATGTCCACGATCGGCTCGCCGCTCTGGGCGCTGAGCTGATCGCGGAGACGCTGCCACGCTGGCTCGCCGGCGAGATCGTGCCGCAGCCTCAGGATACGAGCCGGGCCACCTATGCGGCGAAGCTGAATAAAGGAGAGGCAGTCATCGACTGGCAGCGTTCAGCCACGGAAATTGCGCGCCGGATTCGAGCTTTCAACCCCTGGCCTGTCGCGTACACGCTTCATCGCGGGCATACGCTTCGCGTCTGGTCCGCACGGGCGCTGAACACGACGATGCGGCTCGCGCCCGCGGGGAGCATCACCAAGACCGGCGAATCCGGGATTGACGTCGCCACCGGCGAAGGGCTCCTGCGGATCGAGGAGTTGCAGATCCCGGGTCGCCAGCGCCAACGCGCCAAGGAGTTTCTCAACGGTTACGCGCTCACCTCCCGTGATCGCCTCGGCTAACGCCATGCCGAGCCGAAACTCGGAGTCGAGCGCTCCCGCACCCCCACGTCAGGCGGCCGTGCACGTTTTATACAATGTCCTGGCGCGTGGCCGCAGCCTGCCGGATGCTTTAGCGCGCTGCGTAACCGAAGGCGGGGACAGTCGCGACCGCGCGCTCTGCCACGAGCTCTGTTATGGGGTTTTGCGTTGGCACTCCCGCTTGGAAGCATTGGTGCACGGTCTGCTGAAGAGGCGCCCGCGCCGCCGCGACCGCGATCTCAGCCTGCTCCTGGAGATCGGGCTGTATCAATTGTTGTATATGGAGATACCGCCGCATGCCGCGGTTTCGACCACTGTGGACACCGCCCGAGCACTCGGCAAGAGCTGGGCTGCGAGTTGGATCAATGCCGTTTTGCGGCGCTTCCAACGCGAGCGCGCTGAACGGCTCGAGGCCGTAGACCTCGATTGCGCTACGCGTCATGCCCTGCCCGACTGGCTGCTGCGGTGGCTAGTCGCGGATTGGCCCACGGAATTCGAGTCATTGGTGCGGGCAAGCAATGCACGCGCTCCGCTGACCGTGCGAGTCAACCGCCGCCGCACCTCCCGCAAGGCTTGGCTGGCACGGCTGGACACAGTCCCCCTTACAGCCACCGAGGTCATGGGGCTGCCACAGGCCGTAACGCTGAATCAGGCGCGGCCGGTCACCGAGTTACCCGGCTTCGCCGACGGTGAAATTTCGGTGCAAGACGCGGCCGCGCAATTCGCCGCCGCGCTACTGGCACCGCAACCAGGGCAGCGCGTGCTCGATGCCTGCGCCGCCCCGGGTGGAAAGGCGGCACATATCCTGGAGCAGGCGGAGGTCGCCTTGACGGCACTCGACATCGACGCCCAACGGCTCGCGCTGGTGGAGGAGAATCTGGTAAGGCTGGGTCTGCGCGCGAAGCTTCTGGTAGGGGACGCCGCGGAGCCCGAAAGCTGGTGGGATGGACAGGCCTTCGACCGTATCCTGGTCGACGCGCCGTGTTCCGGCACCGGGGTTATTCGCCGCCATCCCGACATCAAATGGCTACGGCGCGCGGATGATCTCGCGGCGCTGAACGGCGTTCAACGCCGGCTGCTCCATCGTCTCTGGCCGCTGCTGAGCAGCGGCGGGAGGCTGGTATATGCTACGTGTTCGGTGCTGCGAGCCGAGAATGACGCGGTGGTCGAGTCGTTCCTTCGCGAGCACGACGACGTCGGCGTGCGCGCACCCGATATTCCGCTGGGACGTGCGCTGCGGTTCGGTCACCAAAACCTGCCCGGCGAACGGGACCTGGACGGATTTTACTACGCGTGCCTGGAAAAAAGGTGACAAGCCCGGCATTGCTTTGCTTGACGGAGCACCGGCGATGGTTGCTCGCCCTTGTGTTGGTGTTGGTAGCGACGCTGGCCAACGCGGGCGCGGATGGCGAATTTCGCATCCGTGCCGGCACTGTATCCTTGCATGAGGGTGTCTATTATCTTGACGCGGAGGTGGAATATCACCTGGGCGAGGCGGCACAGGAGGCCTTGGACAACGGCGTACCGCTTTACGTGGAGCTCGAGATAAAGGTTATTCGGCCGCGCTGGTGGACGTGGGGGTGGTGGGATGAAGACGTCGCGGAGCTCACCCAGCGTTATCGCCTGCAGTACCACGCCTTGAGCCAGCGCTACGTGCTGACTGCCATCAACAGCGGTGAGACCCGCAGCTTCCGCCGTCTCTCGGCGCTGTTGCTGGAGCTGGGGAAAATCCGGGCGCTGCCGGTGATCGACGCCGAGCTCCTGCAAGCATCCCAGCAATATCAGGTCCGTGCCCGCGTTCGGCTGGATCTTGACGCCTTGCCCCGGCCGCTGCGCACGGTCATCTATTTATCGCCGGAATGGCGGC
Organism: Nitrococcus sp.; assembly: GCF_059432795.1. NCBI lineage: Bacteria > Pseudomonadati > Pseudomonadota > Gammaproteobacteria > Chromatiales > Ectothiorhodospiraceae > Nitrococcus > Nitrococcus sp. The sequence continues at coordinate 41,184 of NZ_JBXWZQ010000045.1, forward strand.
TGGTAAGCGATTGGCATCAATGGCCGCTCGGTTCTTAAAACGAGTGCTCCTACGCGAGGGCACGGTGCGCATTGCACTGTGCCTGTTGCTTCTGACCTCCCTGTACCTGCTCACGGCGGCAACGGAAAACTCCGCGCGCTTTGGCCGTCTTTACAGTTGGCTGCTGCTGTTCAACACCGCTGGCCTGGCGGTGTTGCTGGGCCTTATCGGCCACAACCTCTGGCGGCTCATCGTAGCGTTCCGCGCTAAACGCGCCGGCACGCGCCTCACTGCACGCCTGCTGTTGCTGTTTTTGGTACTCGCCGTCGTCCCCGGCACGGTCGTTTACGCGTTTTCCATGCAATTTTTGCGCAGTGGCATCGACAGCTGGTTCGATGTGCGCGTGGAAGAGGCACTGAACAATGCGCTCAAGCTATCTCAGGCCTCCCTCGATTTGCGCATGCGTGATGTGCTGAAGCGCGTCGAAGCGGCAAGAAATCAGCTTGGCGATGGACCCGATGGTATGCTGCCGCTAACGCTAGGGGATCTACGCGAGCGCATGGAGGCCTCCGAGCTGACGCTGCTCGGCAACAATGGGCGGATAATCGCCTCCAGCAGCCAGGACCCGGCCGCGATTCTTCCCCATCGTCCGGAAAAGGAAATCCTGCTGCAGCTGCGCCAAGGGCGTCCCTATGTCGGGTTGGAGCCAATCGACAACGCGGGTCTGCAGATTTATGCCGTCATCCCGGCGCCCGATCCGAGCAACCCGCAGAACAATCGCATCCTTCAGGCGCTCTTTCCACTCTCGCCACGTCTGGCAGAGCTCGCGGGGGACGTCCAGCGGGCATTCAGCGATTACCGCGAGATCACCTACCTGCGCGATCCGCTCAAAGAGAGCTTCATTCTTACTCTGTCGCTCATCCTGCTGCTCTCGCTCTTGTTCGCAGTATGGTCGGCGTTTTTCCTGGCAAAACGTCTGGTCGCCCCCATCAGCGGGTTGGCCGAAGCCACGCGCGCGCTGGCCCAGGGAGATTACGGGACGCAACTTCCTGCAGCAGGAAAAGACGAGCTCGGCTTCTTGGTTCGCTCCTTCAACGACATGAGCCATCGCGTCGCTCTCGCCCGTAACGCGGCGCGCCTGGGGCAGGCGCAGGCCGAAGCGCAGCGCGCGTATCTAGAGACCGTTCTGGCACGGCTCTCCTCTGGCGTGCTGGCGATTGACCGAGAAGGGATATTGCGCACTCGCAATCAGGCAGCCGATCACATCCTGACCGTGCAGCTCGCGCAGGGCATCGGCAAACCGCTGACGGCCATGGCACACGCGCATCCGGATATCGCGCCGTTCACGAACTTGGTCGCCGAACGCATGGCGAGCGACCTGCCCGAATGGCGCGAGGAGCTGATCCTGACAACCGGCGAGGGCCGCCGCGTGCTCATCTGCAGCGGTGCGGCGCTGCCGGCCGATGTGGCCGCTGGCGGTCACGTGATCGTCTTCGATGACGTGACCGCTCTGATTCAGGCGCAGCGCGACGCCGCCTGGGGCGAGGTGGCGCGGCGCCTGGCGCATGAGATCCGCAATCCCCTGACGCCGATTCGCCTCTCTGCCGAGCGCATTCGTCACAAGTATGTGGCGCGCGAGGATGGCCAAAATGCCGAGATGCTCGAGCGCGCCACCCGCACCATCATCGCTCAGGTTGATAACATGCAGGCGATGGTCAAGGCTTTCTCGGAGTATATGCGCCCACCGAAGCTGGAACTGCAGCCGCTGAACCTGAACGCGCTCATCCAGGACGCGGTGGAGCTCTATCGCGGCAGCCCGGATCAGCCCGAATTCGCGCTATTGCTCGCCGATCCGTTGCCAAGCCTGCATGCCGACGTGGGACGTTTGCGCCAGCTGCTGAACAATCTCATTCGTAATGCCCTGGAGGCCAATCCGACCGACCGGCGCTGTCAGATCACCATCGCCACGCGTGTGGGGCGGGATCACGACGCCGAGGCGGTCGAGCTGATAGTCAGCGACAACGGGCCGGGCTTTGCCGAGGATGTGCTCAGTGAGATCTTCGAGCCCTATGTCACCACCAAGCCGAAAGGAACCGGGCTCGGCCTGCCGATCGTCAAACGCATCGTCGAAGAGCACCATGGACGCATCTCCGCTCGCAATACCCGGGTGGGCGCGCAGATTATAGTCCGCTTCCCGGTAGCGGCGGAGCCGCGTCGCAGTGAAACGGAGCACCGTGCGAGGACCAGCAGAGAGACATTCCTATGAATGCAGCGTACGTACTGGTCGTTGACGACGAGCCGGATATACGTCAGTTGGTCAAGGAGATCCTGGAAGACGAGGGCTATCAGGTCGCAACGGCCGGCAGCGCCGCCGTTGCGCGCGAGATGCGCCGGCGGCGCTGCCCGGATCTGATACTGCTCGATATCTGGATGCCCGAGGAAGACGGCATTACTCTGCTCAAGGAGTGGAGCGAGGCCGATAACAGTCGCTGCCCGGTGGTCATGATTTCCGGGCACGGCACGGTCGAAACAGCCGTGGAAGCGACTCGCCTCGGGGCCATTGATTTCATCGAAAAGCCGCTGTCGATGGCCAAACTCCTCGTGACCGTACGCCAAGCCCTGGCCAAGAGCGCGCACAAGCCCACGGAAAGCTCGCTGGCGGAACCGACCCGCGCGTTCGAGCCCATCGGCCACAGCCATTGCCTGAGCGAGCTGCGTGGGCAGGTCCGGCGACTCGCGGCACGCGAGAGCTGGGTGCTCTTCACGGGTGAGGCCGGAAGCGGCAAGAAGTGCTTCGCCCGTTACCTCCATGCGCTCAGCGAGCGCCATCAAGGCCCGCTCGTCGAAGTCGCCGCCGGTTCCATCGCGGGCGAGCGAGCGGCCGAGGAACTGTTCGGCTGCATGGATACGCCGGGTCGGCTGGAGGCAGCCAGCAACGGGACCTTGGTGCTCGACGAGGTCGCCGATCTCGAGCGGGAGGCTCAGACCCGGCTTGTATCGGCGTTGGAAGAGCAAGGGTTTCAGCGCATCGGCAGCAATCAGCCGCTGGCGTTGACTGCTCGCATCGTCGCGCTAACGCGCCTGGATCTCGGGGCTGCGGTGCGATCCGGGCACTTTCGCGAGGATCTCTATTATCACCTCAACGTCGTACCGGTACGCATTCCGCCGTTGCGCGAGCACATCGAGGACATTCCCGATCTGCTTTCCTTCTACGTTGACTACCTGGTAGAGCACCAAGGTTTGCCGTATCGGCGCTTCAGCGTGGCAGCGCAGAATCGCTTGCGCAATTATGCCTGGCCGGGCAATGTGCGGGAGCTGCGCAATTTGGTGCAGCGGCTTTTGGTGCTCGGCGAGCGACTGGAAATTACGGTATCCGAAATAGAGAACGCCCTGGTCGCCGCCGAGCAAATCGCCGAGACCGGTGCCGCTGCCAGCCTGCCGGGGTTATCGCTGGATAGGCCATTACGCGAGGCGCGCGAGGAGTTCGAACGCCTCTATCTGCAGCACCAGCTCAAACGCGCCGCGGGCAGCGTCGCGCAGTTGGCAAGATTGACCGGCATGGAGCGTACCCATCTCTACCGCAAGCTGCGCGCGCTCGGAATCGACCCCAAGGAGAGCGCCTGAATCGTGCACAAGGAGCTCGGCGGGGATCACACGACAGCAGAAAAGCGGCGCTGATCCCATGCACATCATAAATCCTATGTCGCTTTCGCCATTATGAAAATAATAATTCTCGGCGCGGGACAGGTGGGTCGGACGGTTGCGCAGGAACTCACGAGCGAAGCCAACGATATCACCGTCATCGATCTCAACTCGCAGGTCCTGCAGGACCTGCAGGATCGGCTCGACCTCAGAACGGTCGTCGGCAGTGGCGCTCACCCTGAAGTGCTGGGAAATGCCGGGGCGGATGATGCGGACATGATCATCGCCCTGACCGATAGCGACGAAACCAACATGATTGCCTGCCAGGTCGCGGACACGCTGTTTCATACGCCAACCAAGATCGCACGTATTCGCGCCATGGAGTATCTCAGCTGCCCGCAGCTGTTCTCACCGGAGGCGCTGCCCATCGATGTGCTCATCAGCCCGGAGCAGCTGGTCACGCAATACGTCAAAAGTCTGCTGGAATACCCGGGCGCGCTGCAGGTCTTGGATTTCGCAGACGGCGCGGTCCGCCTGGTTGCGGTGCGCGCCTACTATGGCGGGCCTCTGGTCGGCCACGAGCTGAGCACGCTCAAAACGCATATGCCGGGCGTCCACGCACGGGTCGCGGCGATCTTCAGACGTGGACGGGCGATCATCCCCGAGGGCAACACCGTCATCGAGGCAGGCGACGAAGTGTTCTTCGTCGCCGCGCAAAAGAACATCCGCGCCGTGATGAGCGAACTGCGGCGATTGGAAAAACCGGTCAAGCGCATCATACTCGCCGGCGGCGGCAACATCGGCAAGCGGCTCGCCAGCTCCTTGGAAGGGCGCTATCAGATCAAGATCATCGAGCACAACGTGCGACGCTGCCGGTACCTCTCCGAGGAGCTCAAGAAAACGATCATCCTATGCGGCGATGCCGCCGACGAGGACCTCCTCCTGGAGGAGAACATAGAGAATACCGATATTTTCTGTGGCCTGACCAACGACGATGAAGCCAATATTCTCTCCGCCATGCTGGCGAAGTGGCTCGGCGCGCGCACGGTCATGGCGCTCATCAATCGACCCGCTTACGTGGACTTGGTGCAATCGACCGAGGGTATCGATATCGCTTTCTCACCCCAACAAGCAACCATCGGCAGCTTGCTCGCGCACATCCGCCGCGGCGATATGGTCAACGTTCACAGTCTGCGCCGCGGAGCAGCCGAGGACATCGAAGCGGTCGCCCACGGCGACGCATCGAGCTCTCGCGTAATTGGACGGCGCATCGACGAAATCAGGCTGCCGCGCGGCACCACCATCGGCGCCATCGTCCGCGGCAACGAAGTGCTAATGGCCCATCACGATACCCTCATCGAGCCCGAGGACCACGTCATTTTGTTTCTGGTGGACAAAAGCCGGATCGACGAGGTGGAGCGGCTGTTCCAGGTTGGCGTGACCTTCATCTGATAGTCGCCCATCGATGCGCATCGACGTCATCCAGCGAATTCTCGGAATGTTGATGATGGTATTCAGTACCACCATGCTGCCGCCAATCAGCATTTCGCTGTGGACGCAAGACGGCGCCGTCATCGCCTTTCTCATCGCATTCTTTACGATCCTCGGCATCGGCGCGGCATTATGGCTGCCCATGCGCAACCGCCACCGCGATCTGCGCTCGCGCGATGGCTTCTTCATCGTCACCCTGTTCTGGGCGGTGCTCGCCGGCTGCGCCGCGTTGCCGTTGATGCTCGCGACCCACCCCCATATGTCGCTGACCGACGCCTATTTCGAAAGCATGTCCGGCCTGACGACCACCGGCGCGAGCGTGCTGAGCGAAATCGATTCGCTGCCCCCCTCGATCCTCTATTACCGCCAGCAGCTCAACTGGCTTGGCGGGATGGGCATTATCGTACTCGCGGTTGCCATTCTTCCCATGCTCGGCATCGGCGGCATGCAGCTCTATCGGGCCGAGACCCCGGGTCCCATCAAGGACGCGAAGCTCACACCGCGCATTGCTGAAACGGCGAAAGCACTCTGGTACATCTATCTCGGGCTGACGGTCGCCTGTACGCTGGCGTACTGGGTCGGCGGAATGCCCCTGTTCGACGCCATCGCCTACAGCTTCTCCACTGTGTCGACGGGCGGGTTCGCGCCTCATAGCGCGAGCATGGCATATTACGATCACCCCGTGCTCAGCTGGTTGGGCGTGGTGTTCATGTTCATCGGCGGGGCCAACTTCGCGCTGCACTTCAGCGCCTGGCATCGCCGCGATCTGCGCCTTTATATAATCGATCCGGAATTCCTTTGTTATCTGCTGATCATCCTCGGGAGCACAGCGATTGCCACAGCGGCTCTCTACGGCTTTGGCTCCTATTCCTTTCTGGATGCGCTGCGTCACGGCAGTTTTCAGATCGTGAGCTTTTCCACCAGCACCGGCCTGACCACCACCGAGTATCCCAGTTGGCCGAGCTTCCTCCCCGTAGGGCTGATGTTCATCAGCATCATCGGCGGCTGCGCCGGATCCACCGCCGGCGGCGTGAAGGTGATCCGCTTTCTGCTCATGTTCAAACAGGGCTATCGCGAGCTGCTGCGGCTGATTCATCCGCAGGGTCAGTTCCTGGTCAAACTCGGCAACCGGGGGGTGGACGATCACATCACCACCGCCGTATGGGGTTTCTTCGCCACCTATATCGCGGTATTCGGGCTCATACTGCTGGCCCTTCTGGGCACCGGTCTCGATCAGATCACGGCCTTCAGCGCCGTTGTCGCCTGTCTCAATAATCTCGGCATCGCCTTCGGCGGGATAAGTGACGGCTTCACCCATGTAAGCGACACCGCCAAGTGGATGCTTGCACTGGCCATGCTGATGGGACGCCTGGAGATCTTCACGGTGTTGGTGCTCTTCCTTCCCGCGTTCTGGCGTCGTTAGCGGGGCTTGCTCGGCCGGACGACTCGCTGTGCGTTCGCCGCACGCACCCGAACCGCCGCAAGCGCGTTGCTCTCAGGAGCGGCCTCAGCCGCTGCCGTACTCCCCGCGCTGGCGCTTGATGTACAAAACGAAGAACGCCGGGACATGAGCGACGCCGAAGCCGCAGAGCATGGCCGCCAATCGCAACAGTGTGCTCTCGCCAACGGTCCACGCGGCGCCGAGATATACGCCCAGCGCCCCGACGCCGATCAGCAGCACCTGCAGCATATGAGCCGTCTTGACCCGCCCGGTATGTATCGGCAATCGGATGTGGACGTATACCGTCGCGGCAATGAGCACCAGCGCGAGCGACAAAGTGAACAGTTCTTGCATCTCCAGCCTCCAGAGCGACTCGCGCGTACGCTGCGGCCCCGCTTGCAGCATGCCAATCCCTTAGCGCGCGGGTCCGGGGTCCGGGCGGCGCGGTAATGATTGGGTCAGCGGGTAGTCGACTTCCCGGTCGGCGCCAGAATTTCTCCGGTGTAATATCGGGATTCGCTGCAGGCCAGGAAAACGAAGCTGGGCGCCATTTCCGCTGGCTGCGCCGGGCGCCCCCAGAATGTAGAGCCACCGAATCCAGCCACCTTTTCTTCCGGAAAAGTGGCGGGAATCAAAGGCGTCCACACCGGTCCCGGCGCCACGCAGTTCACCCGGATGTCGCGGGGTGCCAAAGCCTGCGCGAGGGACTTGGTAAGGTTGTGAATTGCCGCCTTCGTCGCGGAATAATCGATAAGCAGCGTATGCCCATCGAAGCCGGTCACTGAGCCCGTATTCACGATACTGCCGCCGTCCGGTATATGCGGCAACGCCGCCTGCGTCACATAGATACAGGCGAGAATATTGCTGCGAAACGTGCGCTCGATCTGACTTTCCGAGAGGTCTTCGAATTCCGATTCGGCGCATTGAAAAGCGGCATTGTTCACCAATACGTCGATACGCCCGAAGACCTCGACCGTCGCCTTGACGATTTGCCGGCAGCCCTGCGCATGACTCAGGTCCGCGGGCAGGCTGAGGCCCCTGCGGTGCGCCTGCTCAATCCATTTCAGGGTCTCTTTGGCATCCTCGTGTTCGTCATAATACGCGAACGCCACATCCGCACCCTCCCGTGCGAAGGCGAGCGCCACCGCACGACCAATGCCGGAATCGGCACCGGTGACCAAGGCAACCTTTCCTTCCAGGCGCCCCAGGCCGCGGTAGCTCGCCTCACCGTGGTCCGGTTTCGGCTGCATCGCCTCGGTTTGCCCCGGCCATTGCTGCTGCTGCGGGGGTGGGGAGGCGGGCTGGCCGTCATCCTTACGCTGCGTCATGATGTATGCTCCTGATGGTTGCGCCATTTCCATGCGCCGAGACTGGCTCGCCGGCGGTAGCCGCTAACGTTATGGAGCGGTTGCGTCGGTTTGAGGTTCCCGCCACCGCGAACGTCGGACGCAAGATGGCGTAACCCCCCCTTTGAGGCGTGATACGAAGCGCGTTCCGCAATGGGGTCCTGCGTCGCCGAGGTTTGCCCAGCCCTTCATGTGCCGCCGGGGTCGCACAGCGCCGAACGTGCGAGGCGCGGGCATCGCCGATCTAAAGCGAAATGCTTGGTCCGACTCGGTGGGGGCTTGGCGTAGTCGATGCGATCGCTGTAGTGTTGCCGCATGAACATCGATGCTTTGGAAAAAATGCTCGCGCGTGGCCAGGACAGTGCCATGTTGCGGCTGACGCTGGGCAATGCCTACATGCGCAACGGTGAGCAGGAAACCGCCCTCCGTCATCTAAGAGAGGCCGTCCGTCTGGATCCGGATTACTCCGCAGCATGGAAAGGGCTGGGACGCGCGCTCGTCGAGGCGGACCGCCCACAGGAGGCCTTGCAGACGTATCGCCAGGGATTGGAGGTGGCCGAACGTCACGGCGATATGCAGATCGTGCGGGAACTGAAGGTGTTCATCCGACGCCTGGAGCGGTAGGTCTCGCCCCGGCCGTCCATCGTATGCGCGGCTGCTCGTGAGGCGAGAATACGCCGGGCTCGCCCCGCGAACCGGGGCAGCAAACGTTCATTGTTCGAAAGGCGGGATATCAAACAAAAAAAACCGGCGCGGTCCGTGCGCCGGCATGCATAGGTTCACTTGGCTGGAGGTGATCTGCGCGTTCGCTCTATTCCTGAGCAGGGGAGCTTCCCTATCTTCTTCGACCGCGCGGCATCCCTGTCTTTCTTTTTGTTGCGGCTCCTTCCCATGGAGTCCCGCTTGCTGCATAACTATGCTTCCGTGTTAAATACTGCCATCTACAATGAACATGGACTGTCGGGTACTTGCGATCGTTTGTGTAGGAGTTTTCTGACAACACTTGTAGGTCGAATGATGATCGGTTTGTTGCAGCGGGTCTCCGAGGCGGCGGTCCACGTCGAGGGCTCGTGCTTGGGCCGCATCGGGCCCGGTTTGCTGGTATTGATCGGCATCGAGCGTCGCGATACCCATGCGCAGGCCGAACGGCTGCTGGAAAGAGTGCTCGGCTACCGGGTTTTCGACGACGCCGAGGGACGCATGGAGCGCTCGCTGCGCCAGACCGATGGGGGGCTCCTGCTCGTGCCGCAATTCACCCTTGCCGCCGATACCCGCAAGGGCACTCGCGCCAGCTTCACTCCCGCGGCCGCACGAGAGCCGGGCGCGGCGCTTTTCGACCACCTCCTGAAACGCGCCCACGGCGCGCTCACAACGGTTGCGGCGGGCCGTTTCGGCGCTCACATGCAAGTAAGCCTCGTCAACGACGGGCCCGTAACCTTCTGGCTACACGTTCCGCCCCCGCCATGATGGCGGAACCGGCCGACTCCCACGTCCCCATAACCCATGGTATCCTCCGCCGGACCGAAGGAGGGTGGCGGCACTTATGGCAAATCGCACCGCAACCGTCGAACGCAATACCCTTGAAACTCAAATTCGCGTGTCCATAAACCTGGATGGGCGCGGCGATCGTGAGCTTGCCATCGGGGTCCCGTTTTTGGAGCACATGCTGGATCAGGTCGCTCGCCACGGGCTGATCGACCTCGCGATACAGGCAAGCGGAGACCTCCACATCGATGCTCACCACACGGTAGAGGACGTCGGGATCGTGTTAGGGCAGGCATTGACTCAGGCGATCGGGGACAAGACGGGCATTCGTCGTTTCGGGCAGGCTTACGTGCCGCTCGATGAAGCCCTTTCACGGGTCGTGCTGGATCTCTCCGGCCGCCCGGGACTGGAATACAACGTGGATTATCCCCGGGCACGCATCGGCAGCTTCGATGTCGATCTGTTGCGCGAGTTCTTCCAGGGTCTGGTCAATCACGCCGCCATGACCCTGCATGTGGACAACCTCCGCGGGCGCAATGCGCATCACGTTGCGGAGACCGTCTTCAAGGCCTTCGGCCGGGCGCTGCGAATGGCCTGCGAGCCGGATCCACGGCTGGCAGGAATCACGCCCTCGACCAAGGGCCTGCTTTGAGCCGTTGGCCCGGGGCGAGCACGGGAGCGCGGGATGGCCGCAATCGCGATAATCGACTACGGGATGGGCAATCTGCGTTCCATGGCGAAGGCGCTCGAGCATGTGGGCGCGCGCGATGTCGTCATTACGGCCGAGGCGGAGACCGTGGCGCACGCCGAGCGGGTGGTCTTCCCCGGGCAAGGCGCCGTACGCGACTGCATGTCCGCGCTACAGCGCAGCGAGTTGGTCGATGTACTCTGTCAAGCCGCCGCCGAGCGCCCGTTCCTCGGCGTATGCATGGGCATGCAGGCGCTCATGAGCCTGAGTGAGGAGAACGAAGGAGTTCGGGCCCTGGACCGCTTTGCCGGAATCGTTCGTCACTTCCGCCATCTCAGCGCCGCGCATCAGGAGCTCAAGATACCGCACATGGGCTGGAACCGCTTGCTGATAAGACGCGAGCATCCTTTGTGGCGAGGCATCGAGGACGGGGCGTGGTTCTATTTCGTGCATAGCTACTACGTCGCCCCGGCCGATGACGGGATCGTTCTGGCAGAGGCCGAGTACGGCGCGGCCTTTGCGGCTGCCATCGGAAAAGAGAATATCTTCGCGACCCAATTCCATCCTGAGAAGAGCCAGCGGGCCGGATTGCGGCTGCTGGAGAATTTCGTTCGCTGGGACGGTTGCGTCCAAGATCGCTGCTGAGGTCAACATGCTGCTCATCCCCGCCATTGACATCAAGGACGGGAAATGCGTACGGCTCCGCCAAGGGCGAATGGATGACGAAACGGTGTTCTCCGATGATCCTGTCGCCATCGCCCGGCGCTGGGTGGAAGCCGGCGGACGCCGCCTTCACATTGTCGACCTCAATGGTGCCGTGGCCGGCTTTCCGGTCAACGCCGACATTATCGGCCGCATCGCCGAGGGATTTCCCGAGGTCGAAATTCAGGTGGGCGGAGGCATCCGGACGTTCAGCGTGATTCAGACCTACCTGGATGTCGGGGTCGATTATGTGATCATCGGCACCCAGGCCGTTCGCGAGCCCTACTTCGTCGACAACGCCTGCCTGGAGTTCCCTAGCCATATCATCGTCGGTCTCGATGCCAAAGACGGCATGGTGGCGACCGACGGCTGGGCGCGTGTTTCCTCGCGTGGCGCAACGGAGATGGCACAACGCTTCGAGCGCGCCGGCGTGGAAGCCGTCGTGTTCACCGACATCGGGCGTGACGGGATGATGCGCGGCGTCAACGTCGAAGCCACGCGTAAGCTTGCCCGGGAGGTCAACATTCCGGTCATTGCCTCCGGCGGCGTATGCACGATGGACGACGTCCACCATCTCTGCGCGGCGGGTGGCGATGGCATCGCTGGCGCCATTGTCGGCCGCGCGCTCTATGAGGGGGCGATCGATCTGCGCGAAGCCCTCGACCTGGTCGCGCAGCATACGGCGCTTTGAACGGAGGAATACGGCCGTCGTGGGCTTGGCGAAACGCATCATCCCCTGCCTTGACGTGAATGCCGGACGCGTGGTCAAAGGCGTTCGCTTCGTTGATTTGCGCGATGCCGGCGACCCGGTCGCCATTGCCCGCGCCTATGATGGCGCCGGCGCCGATGAGCTGGTCTTTTTGGACATCACCGCCAGCCACGAGCAGCGTGATACCATGCTGCATGTGGTCGAGGCTGTGGCAAGCGAAGTATTCATTCCGCTTACCGTCGGTGGCGGCATCCGCACCCTGGCCGATATCCGCCGGCTGCTCAATGCCGGCGCCGACAAAGTCGCCGTCAATACCGCCGTCGTCGAACGCCCGCAGCTCGTCACCGAGGCGGCCGAGCGCGTCGGCAGCCAGTGCATCGTGGTGGCGGTCGACGCCAAACGGGTGAGCGCGGAGAACGAACCGCTGCGCTGGGGCGTATATACCCATGGCGGACGCCGTCCCACCGAGCTGGATGCCATCGTGTGGGCACAGCGCATGGCCGAGGCCGGAGCGGGCGAGATCCTGCTTACCAGCATGGACCGCGACGGCACCAAACTCGGCTTCGACCTGGAGCTGACCCGCGCGGTTTCCGAGGGCACGGGGGTGCCGGTGATCGCATCCGGCGGAGTCGGCAATCTGATGCATCTCGTCGACGGCGTGAAGATCGGCCGGGCGGATGCTGTGCTGGCGGCAAGCATATTCCACTTCGGCGAGTTCACGGTCCAACAAGCGAAACAGACCATGGCGGAGCATGGCATCGAGGTGCGCCGATGAGCGGGTCCTGGCTTGACGAGCTGCGCTGGAATGCCGAGGGACTGATTGCCGTGATCGCGCAGGACGACGCCAGCGGCGAGGTGTTGATGCTGGCCTGGATGAATCGTGACGCGCTGCGTCGCACGGTCGAGTTCGGTGAGGCGGTTTATTGGTCGCGCTCACGCCAACGGCTCTGGCATAAGGGTGAGGAATCCGGGCACATCCAGAAGATTCGCGAGATACGCACGGACTGCGACCGCGACACGTTGCTGCTTCGAGTCGAGCAACTGGGGGGCATCACCTGCCATACCGGGCGGCGCAGCTGCTTCTCCACCCGTTACGAAACGGCGCGCTGGCGCACGGTGGAGCCGGTGCTGCGCAATCCGCAGGAGATCTATCCCCGAGGTTGACACACGATGTCCGATACGCTCGAGCGCCTGGCGCAACTTCTGGAACAACGCAAGGGAGCGGATCCCGCCAGCTCCTATGTGGCGCATCTATATTGCAAAGGTGGTGATCACATCCTCAAGAAGGTCGGTGAGGAAGCCATCGAGACCGTGCTCGCGGCAAAGTCCGGCGAGCACGCGCAAATCATTCACGAAACCGCGGATCTATGGTTTCATACCCTAGTGATGCTGGCTCACAACGGCCTGCGCCCGCAGGCGGTGCTCGATGAGCTGGAACGCCGCTTCGGGACCTCCGGCATCGAGGAGAAAGCGGCGAGAAACAGCGGCGATGGCGCTTCGGCGCGGAGGTAACGATGGGCTTCGGTGGAATCAGTCTCTGGTCGCTGTTGCTGATCCTGGCGATCGTGGTGTTGCTGTTCGGCACCAAGAAGCTGCGTCACATCGGCACCGATCTCGGCGGTGCGATCCGTGGCTTCAAGCAGGCCATGGACGAGGGCCAGACCGAGGATCGCGGGCGGCGCGGCGAGGAATCCGCGCAAATCTCCCAGCAGGATCCGATTGAGCCCCCTTCGGCCAACACCGAGGCCGGCAAAAAGCACTCTTCCTCGTAACGACGAGCGTTACAAGAGAGCCGCGCGCTCATCATGTTCGATGTCGGCTTCTGGGAACTTTTCGTCATCGCCCTGATCGCGCTCGTCGTGCTCGGCCCGGAGCGTCTGCCCGAATTGGCGCGCACCATCGGCCTGTGGCTCGGACGGGCACGCGCCGCATTGTACTCGGTGCGGCAGGAGGTGGAACGCGAAATCAACGCCGAAAAGCTGCGGGAGACGCGGCACGCCCTGCAACGGGAGATGAAAGAGCGCACCCGGGCGGTGGCCAAGGCGGCCGGAATCACGGACGCCGCCGCCGAAGAGCAAGCGCCGCTCGCATCCCCAGCGACCGAGAAGCGGGCGGCGGAGCCGGCTCGGGCGAGCGAGCGTGAGGCCCCTTCCCCACGCGCGGACGTACCGGCATCGCGGGAGAGCACCGCCGATGACGGTGGCGCCGATGCTACCAAGCACGATACCGAGCGATGAGCGGCGAAAAGGAGTCGCGGCAAAACGATTCCGAGCGGCCGCTTATAGCGCACTTGCTCGAGCTACGCAGCCGCATCCTGCGCGCCCTTGCCCTCGTGCTGGTGGTCTTTCTCGGCTTATATCCGCTACGCGAGCACCTGTATGCGTGGTTGTCCGAGCCCTTGCGCGCCGTTTTGCCGGCACAAGCGCACATGATCGCCACGCAAGTGGCCACCCCCTTTCTCATTCCTTTGAAACTGGCGTTGGTAGCCGCGTTTTTCATCTGCATACCGTACACGCTCTATCAGGTCTGGGCCTTTGTCGCACCGGGTCTGTATCGCCATGAGCGCCGTCTGATCTGGCCGTTGCTGATCTCCAGTGTGGGGCTGTTTTACGTCGGCATGGCATTCGCCTACTTCGTTGTCTTTCCGTTGCTTTTCGGCTTTTTCGCTCAGGCCACGCCACCGGGTGTGGCGATGATGACCGATATCGGGGAATACCTCGGCTTTGTGTTGACGCTGTTCTTCGCATTCGGCGCCGCCTTCGAGGTGCCGGTGGCGACCATTCTCCTGGTGCGCACGGGTGTGATGACCCCCCAGGCGCTGGCCGCGAAGCGGGCATACGTCATCGTCGGCGCCTTTACCGTCGGGATGTTGCTGACACCGCCTGATGTCATTTCCCAGGTGCTGCTCGCCGTTCCCATTTGGCTGCTCTATGAGCTCGGCATCATCTTCTCCGCTTGGTTCGCCCCCCCTTCGGACGCCGATATAACGACCTTCGGGCGCTAGCGCCAACGCTTCGGCTGCAGTGGGGCCGCCAGGGTGAACCCGAAGTGGCATCGAGCGCATTCACCACCCGAAGATTAGGGTATCCTGACCAGGTACGCTGGGCGCGCCGCGGGGTGCAACCGCCAGGCAATGACGGTTCCATCACGCGGCAACCGGCCGGCTCCAGGATCCGCCCTTCACGGTCGCCGGGAGAGAAAGAATCCGCCGTGTTGGAAATCGCACGCAATGACGCCACATAGCCATTGATGCAAGCGCTTGTTCCTGAATGTGCCGTGAATTCGAGATCCGCCGCCCAGTGAGGCTTCACTTGTCCAACCGCCTGGTAATTCACCTATGAACGGTGCCTTCGAGAGACTGCTTCGCAACTCCTACCTCAACGGTGCCAACGCTTCCTTCATGGAAGCCCTCTATGAAAGCTATCTCCAGGATCCCGACTCCGTGGATACCCAATGGCGCCATTTCTTCCGGGGGCTGCAGGCCGGCGACACCCGTGCGCGAAAGGATATACCGCATACGCCGATCCGGCGCGAATTCGAGCTGCTCGGCCGCGGCAATGGTCAGCATCGCCCCGTCGGCGCCACCGCCATGGCACCGGAAGCCGCGCAGAAACAAGCAGCTGTGCTGCAGTTGATCAATGCCTACCGGGTGCGCGGGCATCAGCACGCCAATACGGACCCGCTAGAGCTGCGCGCACCGCCCGATGTTCCCGATTTGAACTTCGCCTTCCATGGGCTCATTGAAGCCGACCTCGATAAACCGTTTCACACCGGTTCCCTGTTCGCCGAAGATCAGCTGCCCCTGCGCCGGATCATCGAGCTGATCCGCAGCGTCTATGCCGGAAAGATCGGGTCGGAGTACATGCACATCACCGACACGCGGCAGAAACGCTGGATTCAGGAACGTTTGGAGAACCCCGGCCGCTGGGCGGACCCGGCGCCGGAGAAAAAGCGCGAGCTGCTGCAGCGTCTGGTCGCGGCCGAAGGCATCGAAAAGTATCTCAACAGCAAGTACGTCGGCCAGAAGCGATTCTCCCTGGAAGGTGCCGAGACCTTGATTCCCCTGCTCGATGAGGTCGTTCAACGCGCCGGTGAAAAAGGCATCGCCGAGCTGGTTCTGGGCATGGCCCACCGCGGGCGCCTCAATGTACTGGTCAATCTGCTCGGCAAATCCCCGAAGGAGCTGTTCGCCGAGTTCGAGGGCAATTACGAAGTGGGCAAGGCCTCGGCGGGCGACGTGAAGTATCACCTGGGTTATTCGACCGATCTGGATACGCCGGGAGAACCCCTGCATTTGGCGATGGCCTTCAATCCCTCCCATTTGGAAATCGTCGACCCCGTGGTGTTGGGCTCGGTTCGAGCCCGTATGGAGCGGCGCCTTGATTTTATCGGTGAGCAGGTGCTTTCCGTACTCATCCACGGCGATGCGGCATTCGCCGGCCAGGGCGTGGTGATGGAAACGTTTCAGCTCTCTCAGGCACGCGGTTTCTGCACCGGCGGCACGTTGCATATCATCATCAACAACCAGATCGGTTTCACCACCAGCAATCCGCTCGACATCCGCTCGAGCTTCTACTGCACGGAGGTGGCGAAAATCGTTCAGGCACCGATTTTCCACGTCAACGGCGACGACCCGGAGGCCGTGGTTTTCGTCACTCAGCTGGCGCTCGACTATCGGGAGAAATTCAAACGCGATGTCGTGATCGACTTAGTCTGTTATCGCCGCCACGGTCATAACGAAGCGGACGAGCCCTCCGCGACACAGCCGTTCATGTATCAGAAGATCAAGCAACATCCGCCGGTTTGTCAGCTCTACTCCGAACGCCTCATCGCCGAACGGGTCATTGGCGAGGAAGAGATTCAACAAATGCAGCGCAGCTACCGTGATGCCCTCGACGAGCAACGGGTCGTCGCGCCGCGGGTGCTCCACGGTGTGACCAGCAAGTACCTGGTGGATTGGCCCTCGCATTTCCACAAGCAATGGAACGAGAAAGCAGAAACGCGGGTGGGGCTGGAGCGCGTTCGACACCTTCAAGAACGCCTTGATAAGCTACCCGAAGGAATGGAACTCAATCGTCGGGTAGCCGCCATAATGCAAAACCGCGCCAAGATGGCGGCAGGGGCTTTAGCCATGGACTGGGGTTTCGCTGAAACCATGGCCTACGCAACGTTGCTCGAGGAAGGCTACAAGATACGCCTGACCGGGCAGGACAGCGCTCGCGGCACCTTCTTTCACCGTCATGCAGTGCTCCATAACGCCCGCGACGGCACCTCTTACATTCCGCTCAAGCTGATCCCCCCGGAACCGGCCAATTTCACGATCATCGACTCGCTCCTCTCCGAGGAGGCGGTCCTCGGATACGAGTACGGCTATGCGACGGCGGAGCCCAATTGCCTGACGATTTGGGAAGCGCAATACGGCGACTTCGCCAACGGCGCGCAGGTGGTGATCGACCAATTCATCGCCTCCGGTGAGGCGAAATGGGGTCGCCTCTGCGGGTTGGTGCTGTTTTTGCCGCACGGCTATGAAGGGCAGGGGCCGGAGCACTCCTCGGCCCGCCTCGAACGCTTTTTGCAATTGGCCGCCGAACAGAACATACAGGTTTGCATCCCGAGTACGCCCGCCCAATTCTTCCACATGCTGCGGCGGCAAATGATCCGTCCCTATCGCAAGCCGCTCATCGTCATGACTCCGAAAAGCCTGCTGCGTCATAAGCTCTCAACCTCGGTATGCGATGAGCTATCCCATGGCGGTTTCCAACTCGTCATCGACGAAATAGACGATCTCACAAGCGAAGACATCGAGCGGGTCATTCTCTGCAGCGGCAAGGTCTACTTCGATTTGCTGCAGGAGCGGCGCAAACGCGAGCTGCAAAACGTGGCGATCATTCGCATCGAGCAACTGTACCCATTTCCCGAGAAGCGGCTCTCGAGCCTGCTCCAACGGCGCTACGAGAAGGCCACCGAAATCGTGTGGTGTCAGGAGGAGCCGAAAAACCAGGGTGCTTGGTATTCCACTCAGCATCACTTCTGGCAATGCATGACCAAGCAGCAAACGCTGCGCTACGCCGGGCGCGACGCTTCGGCCTCGCCGGCGGTCGGCTACGCCAAGCTACACCACGAGCAACAAAGAAAGCTGATCGATGAGGCGCTGCGCTGAAATTCACCGGGCTGCCGCAGCCCACGTCGCGCGACCGCGAACGTATTCATGCCGCTCGAGAGGCTTAACGAAAAGAAAGCGAGGAGCCGATGAGCACCGAAGTCAAAGTACCGGCGCTGCCAGAGTCCGTCACTGAGGCCACGGTCGTGAGCTGGCACAAGAAGCCGGGCGATCGGGTGCAGCGCGATGAAAACCTGGTAGACCTCGAAACCGATAAAGTCGTCCTTGAAGTACCCGCCCCGGAAGACGGTGTGCTCGGCAAGATCCTCAAAGACGAGGGAACCACGGTTGGCGCGGACGAGATCCTTGCTCGCCTGGAAGAAGCTGACGCAACGGCTACCGAGACAACCGAGCGCAGCGGCGAAAAAGAATCCTCGGCCGGCGAGCGCGACCGCTCCCAAGGCTCCGAACCGTCCCGCGGCGGCGATGAAACCGGGCATGGCCGCACCGAGGAGCCCACCGAGACGCCGCGCCACAACGAGAACTTGAGCCCCGCGGTTCGACGCATGGTCGCCGAAAACGACCTGGACGCCACCCGAATCGAGGGCACTGGGCGAGACGGACGAATCACCAAGGAAGACGTCTTACGCCACCTGGGCTCATCCACCGATTCTCCTGCCGAGAAGACCGAGCGCACCAACGAGCAGGCCGAGGCCGCCGAAGAGACAACCCAACAGCGCACGCAAAGACCGATGGAAACGGCCGACGTGGCGCGCGAGCGGCCGTCCGGCGAGTCGGGCGAGCGACCCGAGCGCCGTGCGCCGATGACCCGCTTGCGCCAGCGCATCGCCGAGCGCCTGGTGGAAGCCCAGCAAAGCACGGCGATGCTCACGACCTTCAACGAGAGCAACATGCAGCCGATCGTGGAGCTGCGCAATCGGTACAAAGAGCGTTTCGAGCGCCATCACGGCATCAAGCTCGGCTTCATGTCATTTTTCGTCAAGTCCGTCGTCGAAGCGCTCAAACGGTTTCCCATGGTCAATGCCTCGATCGATGGCAAGGACATCATCTATCACGGCTACTACGACATTGGCATCGCGGTCTCAACCGAGCGGGGGTTGCTGGTGCCGGTGCTGCGCGACGCCGATCAGCTGGGCTTTGCCGAAATCGAGAAGACGATCGGCGATTTCGGCGAGCGCGCCCGTCAGGGCAAGATCAACATCGACGAGCTCACCGGCGGGACGTTTACCATCACCAACGGGGGCATCTTCGGCTCCTTGATGTCCACTCCCATTCTGAACCCGCCGCAGAGCGGGATCCTTGGCATGCATAAAATCCAGGACCGACCGGTGGTGGAAAACGGCGCCGTGGTCGTGCGCCCGATGATGTATCTGGCGCTCTCCTATGACCATCGCATCATCGACGGCCGCGAGGCCGTACAGTTCCTGGTCGCCGTCAAGGACGGGATCGAAGATCCTTCGCGCCTGCTGCTCGAGGTCTGAGACCGCCTCGTCGCACTCCTCGGAACCCGCTCTGAAACTTCAGGAGATACCATGGCGAGATCGTTCGATGTCATTGTCATTGGCGCCGGACCGGCGGGCTACGTGGCGGCGCTGCGCTGTGCGCAACTGGGGTTGTCCACGGCGGTAATCGACGAGTTCCTCGACAAGGAGAATCAGCCCGCGCTTGGCGGCACCTGCCTGAACATCGGCTGCATTCCGTCCAAGGCGTTGCTGGATTCCTCGCACCACTACGACCATGCCCGCACGAAACTCGCCGATCACGGAATCCACGTCCGGGATGTCGAAATGAAGCTCGAGGAGATGATCGGGCGCAAGGATCGGGTGGTCGCGGAGCTCACGGG
The DNA here is from genome assembly GCF_059432795.1 of Nitrococcus sp. Classification (NCBI taxonomy): domain Bacteria; kingdom Pseudomonadati; phylum Pseudomonadota; class Gammaproteobacteria; order Chromatiales; family Ectothiorhodospiraceae; genus Nitrococcus; species Nitrococcus sp. The sequence continues at coordinate 60,631 of NZ_JBXWZQ010000045.1, forward strand.
GGGTATCCGGCAGCTGTTCAAGGCGAACAGCATCCAATGGTTAGCCGGACACGGCATGCTGCACGAGGATCACCAGGTGCAGTTCACTCCGCACCAGGGCCGTGCCGAGACGCTCCGGGCCGACAACGTCATCCTCGCGACCGGCTCCCAACCCATAACGCTCGATGCCGCGCCGCTGGACGGTGAGCGCATCGTTGATTCCGCCGGTGCGATGGAGTTCACCGAGGTACCCAAGCGCCTGGGTGTCATCGGCGCCGGTCTCATCGGCTTGGAAATGGGTAGTGTCTGGAACCGCCTGGGCTCGAAAGTCGTGCTGCTCGAGGCCATGGAAAGCTTTCTCGCCAGCGTCGACCAGCAGCTCGCACGCGAGGCCCATCGCCAGCTCACCAAACAAGGTCTGGACATCCGTCTTGGCAGCCGCGTCAACCGGGTGCGTCAAGGCAAGACGCTCAGCGTGCATTACGAAAACCACGAAGGCGAACACAATATTCAGGTCGACCGACTCATCGTGGCCGTCGGCCGCCGCCCCTATACCGACGACCTGGCCGTCGAAGATGCCGGCCTGCTGACCGACGAGCGGGGTTTCATCCTGGTCAACGAGTATTGCGAGACAAATCTGCCCGGGGTCTATGCGATCGGCGATGTGGTGCGTGGCCCCATGCTCGCCCACAAGGGCTCCGAGGAAGGGATCATGGTGGCGGAGCGTCTGGCCGGCCATGCCGGCGAGGTCAACTATGAAACGATACCCTGGGTAATCTACACCCACCCTGAAATCGCCTGGGTAGGTAAGACGGAACAGGAGCTGAAGGCCGCGGCGGAACCTTACCGCGTCGGCAGCTTCAACCTGGCCGCCAACGGGCGCGCCCGGGCCATGGGTGAGCCGATCGGCATTGCCAAAATCATCACCCATGCCGAAACAGACCGGATACTCGGTGTGCACATCCTCGGGCCACAGGCCTCGGAGCTTATCGCCGAGGCGGTGCTTGCCATGGAATATGCCGCGAGCGCCGAAGATCTCGCCAGAACCGTGCATGCGCACCCCACGCTCTCCGAGGCGGTCCACGAGGCCGCGCTCAGCGTGCACAAACGCGCGCTTCACAAGGCGAACTAAGAAGCACCGCCTCAGGCGCGTCGGGACCGCAAGCGCCGCCACCGGCAACGCGGGAGCTCGCGCTCGACAGGAGGATCTCAGGCTCCATACTGAATATGATCCGTACCCGGGCGACAGGTTGATGCGCCAAGCGCCGCGCCAATGCGTATCACGTGGGAGTGCCTCAATGCCAACAGTGGAAAGCGCGGGCAAACGCTTGCGCGACGCGCTCGAGCGCGAGCGCCCTCTGCAAATCGTCGGCACCATCAATGCGTATTGCGCTTTGTTGGCGGAACGCGCCGGATTCCGCGCCATCTATCTATCCGGCGCGGGTGTGGCGAACGCCTCGCTGGGCGTACCGGACCTCGGCCTGACCTACCTCGGCGACGTGACAGAAGACGTGCGCCGCATCACCGCGGTCTGTGACCTGCCGTTGCTGGTCGACGCCGACACGGGATGGGGCGGGGCATTCAACATTGCCCGCAGTGTGCGCGAGCTCATCCGGGCCGGGGCGGCGGCGCTGCACATCGAGGACCAGGTTCAGGCCAAGCGCTGCGGCCATCGCCCTGGCAAGGCGCTGGTAGCGAGCGACGAGATGGTCGATCGCATCAAGGCGGCGGCCGATGCACGTTTCGACGAGCACTTCGTGCTCATGGCGCGCACCGACGCTCATGCCAGCGAAGGCCTGCAGGCGGCGATCGAGCGATCCTCAGCCTATGTCGCTGCCGGCGCCGATATGATCTTCGCCGAGGCGTTGCAATCGCTGGCCGAATACCGCGCTTTCACGGCGGCCGTCGACGCCCCGGTCCTGGCCAACGTCACGGAATTCGGCCGCACACCGCTGCTCTCGGTAAATGAGCTGCGCGGCGCGGGCATCGCACTGGTGCTTTACCCGCTCTCGGCATTCCGCGCCATGAGCCGCGCAGCGCAAGCGGTCTATGAAACGATCCGCGTCGATGGAACGCAGCAAGCCGTGCTCGCGCAGATGCAAAGCCGCGACGAGCTCTACGAGGTCCTCGGCTACCTGGATTATGAGCGCAAGCTCGATGAGCTATTCCGCCAAGGCTGAAGCAGGAGCTTGACGATGGCCGAGAAGAGAACGTTACCGAGCCTGCGCGGCGTGATCGCCGGTGAGACCCAACTTTGCACCGTGGGCGAGGCGGGAACCGGGCTGAGCTACCGCGGTTACGATATCCGTGATCTGGCCGAGCACGCAACGTTCGAGGAAGTCGCCTACCTGCTTCTCTACGGGGAACTGCCCAGCGCCAGCCAATTGCACGACTACGAGGAGCGGTTGAAGCGGCGGCGCTCGCTGCCCCGGGCGCTGACCCAGGTGCTGGAGCTGCTGCCCCGTGACGCGCATCCGATGGACGTCATGCGCACCGGTTGCTCCGTGCTGGGCGTGCTCGAGACCGAGCAGGGCTTCGCCCGGCAACAGGAGGCGGCGGATCGCCTCCTGGCGGCCTCGCCGGGCATACTTTGCTACTGGTACCGTTACAGCCACGACGGTGTGCGCGTGGACCCGGATACCGTAGATGATTCGATCGGCGGCCAACTCCTGCATCTGCTAACGGGCAGCCCACCGGATCCACTCCATGAAAAGGTCATGCATGCTTCACTGATCCTCTACGCCGAGCATGAATTCAACGCCTCGACTTTCGCCGCGCGGGTGTGCGCCTCGACTCAGTCCGACCTGCATTCGTGCATCACCGGTGCGATCGGCGCGCTGCGCGGACCGCTGCACGGCGGCGCCAACGAAGCGGCCATGGTCATGCTCGAGCAATGGTCGGATCCGGACGAGGCCGAGCGGGAGGTTTTGCGCATGCTCGAGCGCAAGGAAAAGATCATGGGCTTCGGACATGCCGTCTACCGAAGTCGGGATCCGCGCAATCCCATCATCAGGGAGTGGTCGCGCAAGCTTGCCGAGCAGACCGGCGAGAGCACCTTGTACGCCGTCTCCGAGCGTGTCGAAACCGTCATGTGGCGGGAAAAGCGCCTGTTCGCCAACGCGGACTTTTATCACGCCTCCGCCTACCACTACATGGGCATCCCGACCAAGCTGTTCACACCGGTGTTCGTGCTCTCGCGCATAACCGGCTGGTGTGCCCATGTCATGGAGCAGCGCCAGAGCCCCCATATCATCCGGCCGAGCGCCGCCTATACCGGTCCGCCGGCTCGGCGCTGGATCCCGCGCGAAGCGCGCGCTTGACGCGGCATGCACGGCACAGGGCCCGAGTGATGAGCCAACAAGGAAATCGCAACGCGCAGCGATCCGCACCGGATCCGGTGCTGGTGGACATCGCCACCTACGTGGTCGAAGGGGAAATCCGCTCGGCAGAGGCCTATGAGACGGCACGCTATTGCCTGATGGACACGCTGGGCTGTGGTTTGCTCGCCCTGCAGTATCCGGCCTGCACCAAGCTGCTCGGCCCGGTGGTCCCGGGGGCCGAGATGGCCGCAGGCGTGAGGGTTCCCGGCACCCCCTACCGGCTGGATCCAGTACAGGCGGCCTTCAATATCGGCGCCATGATCCGGTGGCTCGACTACAATGACACCTGGCTTGCGGCCGAGTGGGGCCACCCCTCCGACAATCTCGGCGGCATTCTCGCCACGGCCGACTACCTCGCGCGCCGCGAGCCGGCTTCACAGCGGCGCGTGCTGAGCATGCGCGACGTGCTCACCGCCATGATCAAGGCCCATGAAATCCAAGGCGTGCTTGCCCTGGAGAACAGCTTCAATCGGCTCGGCCTGGACCATGTGATACTGGTACGCATCGCCTCGGCAGCCGTTGCTACCGCCTTGCTGGGCGGCAGCCGGGAGGACGTCGTCAATGCCCTGTCACAGGCATGGCTCGACGGTGGGGCGCTGCGCACGTATCGCCACGCACCGAATACCGGTTCGCGAAAAAGCTGGGCTGCCGGTGACGCCTCGGCCCGTGGCGTGCGCTTAGCGTTGATGACGATGACCGGCGAGATGGGCTATCCTTCGGCACTATCGGCGCGCAGCTGGGGCTTTCAGGATGTCGTGTTGGCAGGCAAGCCGCTGCACCTCGCGCGCGGCTATGGCAGCTACGTGATGGAGAACATCTTGTTCAAGCTCGCCTATCCCGCCGAATTTCACGGACAAACCGCGGTTGAAGCGGCCTTGATGCTCCACCCGGAGGTGCGCGACCGTCTGACCGCAATCGACACCATCGTGATCGAAACGCAGGAAGCCGCCGTTCGCATCATCGACAAGACCGGTCCGTTGCACAATCCGGCCGATCGGGATCACTGTCTGCAGTACATGGTGGCCGTGGCCTTGCTCTTCGGCCGCCTGAGCGCTGTCGACTATGAGGACGAGGCGGCGAGCGATGCGCGTATTGACGCCTTGCGAGCAAAAATGCAGGTCTCGGAGAACACACAGTTCAGCCGCGACTACCTGGATCCGCAGAAACGCTCGATCGGCAATTCCGTGCAGGTGTTTTTCGCCGATGGCAGCAAGACCAGGAAGGTCGAGGTCGAATACCCCTTAGGCCACCGGCGGCGGCGCGACGAGGGTATTCCGGCGCTGATACGAAAATTCGAGGCGGCGCTCGCCACGCGCTTCGCGCCCCGCCAAGCCGCGCGCATCAAGGAGGCCTGCGCCAGCCAGGAGCGTCTCGAGGCACTGCCGGTGGACACGTTCATGGATTACTGGGCATTGTGAGGCGAGGCGTTTCGCGACCCGCCTCGGGTCGCGCCGCATAGCGAGATGTGACAGCAGAATAACTCCATAAGAAATGTGTTCGGGTCTCGCGCCGGAGTGACGCATCCCGGCTGCCGAATGTCGGGGCGCTCTTTCTCGTCTCCGGCGATTCCTGGTCGGCTACCCCTGAGGAGAGGCGAGTCGCGCCTGCGCGAGCGCAGCGAATGTCAGCGACGTGGAACCATCGAAACGGACCCGGTTCATCGCCGTGAGAAGCGCCTGCGGCGCCTGATGTCATGGGAGATTGGCGCTCCAAGCGCGACACGCCGGATGAACGCTGTCGAGCAACGATGGGTATTGAGTCGAAAAATCACCGTTATCATTCGCCGGCGGAATAACTTCTGCTGGCGCGGGATACGGCAAGGCAACCGCCTTCGCCTACGTCCTGAAAAGGGGCGTAATGCCGAGCCCGCATCCAGGCGTCACGCTCAAAAGTCCTGGAGTTGCAACCGCACGCGGGCAATCGGCTGGCGAACGCAGTGGCGATTGATTAACCCAAGAGGTGAAAGATGGCAGCAAAACTGAAACCCACCCCCATTCAGGGTGATGCCGATCCGCAAGAAACCCAAGAGTGGCTCGAGGCACTCGAAGGGGTGCTGGAATACGAGGGGTCCGAGCGCGCTCAGTTCCTCCTGGAGGCGCTGGTGGAGGCCTCACGCCGCCGGGGTACGCAGCTTCCGTTCAAGGCCACCACGGCCTATCAGAACACCATCGTGCCGCAGATGGAGGAACGCTCCCCCGGCGACGCCGCACTGGAGTGGCGCATCCGCTCGCTTATCCGCTGGAACGCCATGGCCATGGTGGTTCAGGCGAACCGCGAACGCGAGGGCATTGGTGGCCATATCGCCAGCTTCGCCTCCAGCGCCACGCTCTATGAGGTGGGCTTCAATCACTTCTGGCATGCGCCCAGCAAGGACCACGGTGGAGATCTGGTCTTCATGCAGGGGCACTCCGCGCCCGGAATCTACGCGCGGGCCTACCTCGAGGGCCGCCTCAGCGAGGAACAGCTCCACAACTTCCGGGCGGACTGTCACCCCAACGGGCTTTCCTCCTATCCCCATCCCTGGCTGATGCCCGATTTCTGGCAGTTTCCCACCGTCTCCATGGGGCTTGGCCCCATTATGGGCGTCTACCAGGCCCGCTTCATGAAGTACCTGCACAATCGCGGCATTGCCAACACCGAGCGACGCAAGGTGTGGGTGTTCTGCGGCGACGGCGAGATGGATGAGCCCGAATCCCTCGGTGCCATCGGTCTGGCTGCACGTGAATCGCTCGACAACCTCGTTTTCGTGGTCAATTGCAATTTGCAGCGTCTCGACGGGCCGGTGCGTGGCAACGGCAAAATCATCCAAGAGCTCGAAGGCGAGTTTCGCGGTGCCGGCTGGAATGTAATCAAGGTCATCTGGGGCTCCTACTGGGACCCGCTGCTCGCACGAGACACCAAGGGGTTGCTGCGCAAGCGCATGGAGGAGTGTGTCGACGGCGAGTACCAGAACTTCAAGGCCAAGGGCGGCGCCTATACCCGCGAGCATTTCTTCGGCAAATACGCCGAGCTCAGGGAAATGGTCGCCAACATGACCGATGAGGACATCGCCCGGCTCAATCGTGGCGGACACGACCCCCACAAAGTCTACGCAGCCTACGCGGCAGCGGTAAAACATCGGGGACAGCCCACCGTCATTCTGGCCAAGACCATCAAAGGCTACGGCATGGGCGAGGCAGGTGAAGGCCAGAACATCACCCATCAACAGAAAAAAATGGCCGAGAAGGCGCTCAAGCAATTCCGGGACCGATTCAATATTCCCATCCCGGACAACCAAGTGGCCGAAGCGCCCTTCTACAAACCGGAAGAGGACAGCGCCGAGGCCAAATACCTGCATGAGCGACGCCGAGCGCTCGGCGGTTATCTGCCGGCCCGCCGCACGGATACCAAGCCGCTGGAGATCCCGGAGCTCAAGGCCTTCGAGACCCTATTCAAGGACAGCGGCGAGCGCGAAATGTCCACGACCATGGCCTATGTGCGGATCCTGTCCATTCTCGCGCGTGACAAGAAGGTGGCGCCCTACCTGGTCCCCATCGTTCCGGACGAGGCGCGCACCTTCGGGATGGAGGGGCTTTTCCGGCAAATCGGCATTTATGCTCCGCAAGGCCAACTCTACGAGCCGCAGGACGCCGACCAGCTGATGTACTACCGCGAGGACCGCAAAGGCCAGATACTCCAGGAGGGCATCACCGAGGCCGGATCGACCGCGTCATGGATGGCGGCGGGCACCTCGTACACCAATCACGGCATCGAAATGATCCCCTTCTTCGCCTTCTATTCCATGTTCGGCTTCCAGCGCGTGGGCGATCTGCTCTGGGCCGCCGGCGACATGCAGGTCAAAGGCTTCCTTTTGGGAGGCACGGCCGGGCGCACCACGCTCAACGGCGAGGGATTGCAACACCAGGACGGTCACAGTCACCTCGCCGCCGCGGCGATACCCAACTGCGTGGCGTACGATCCAACCTTCGCCTACGAGCTTGCCGTGATCATTCACGACGGCCTCAAGCGGATGTACGAGCGTCAGGAGAAAGTTTTCTATTACATCACCATGATGAATGAGAACTATCATCAGCCGGCCATGCCCGATGGCGCCGAAGAGGGGATCCGGCGCGGGATGTACCTTTTCCGCGAAGGCGGCGAAGCAAAGCTCAAGGTACAGCTGCTGGGCTCGGGCACCATCTTCCGCGAGGTCATCGCCGCGGCGGAGCTGCTCGAACAGGACTGGGGCATCGCCGCCGATCTGTGGAGCTGCACCTCCTTCACCGAGCTGCGCCGCGACGGCATCGCCGCCGAGCGCTGGAACA
>NZ_JBXWZQ010000046.1:0-21293 GCF_059432795.1 Nitrococcus sp.
AACTGCGCGCAGTATCGCTTGCCGCAGACGACCCTGTACGTCACGTTGGAGCCGTGCGCGATGTGCGTGGGGGCGCTCATACACGCCCGGGTAGAGCGCCTGGTATTCGGCGCCCGCGACCCGAAGACCGGCGCCTGTGGCGGGGCCCTGTGCCTGATCGACCATCCCAGCCACAATCACCGCATTGCCGTTGAGGCGGGCGTTTTGGCCGAGCCCTGCAGCGAGATACTGCGTGGGTTCTTTCGCCAGCGCCGCAGCGGATGACGCCCTTCCTCTCGCCGCCGTCATGCCCCGATTAATCTCCTCGCAGTGTTCGTCGCGCGCGGGGCGCTCCGCCGCCAGCCGCTTGTGGCGGCCCGGCCACGGTGCATCGTCGCGTTTCTAATCCCAGCTCTCCAGACGCGCGAGGATCCGCTCCAGCCAGCCCTCCGGGGGTTCCCAGTCAGGCGCGGCCGCGGGCTCGATCGGCAGGATGAGGCGAAAGCCCTTCTGGACATGGCCATCGAGCACCGGCTGCAGACTGCCACCGTGATGGTAGGCGATCAGATAGGCGCTCAAATGCTCCGGATCCACATCCAGGCCGGAGGCCCCTTCCGGCGCCCGAGAGTCGCTCGGGCTGCGGAAGGTAAGCGCAGTGGCCGCCAGTTCCCCGTATAACCTTCCGGGCTCGCAGAGTATATCCAGGGCCGCTTCCCCAGCACCAGCACTCATATGGCAGAGACTGGCGATGAGCGAGCGCGTGAGGTCACGGTCGACCAGGAGGGGCTGGACCCCGTCGACTTCCTGAATGTTGGCCCGGCAGCCTTCCGGGAGGGCGCTTTCGATCAGGGCGCGCGGAGCGATCTGAGTATCGAAGGCGTCCCAGGAGCCGTTGGGCTTGGTATTGCGGATAAGCGTGTCGACCAGGCCCAGTGTCTGCTGGATCTCCGCCTCGGTCAGGCTCCAGAGATCGAGCTGTTCAGGCGCGATCAGCCTGCCGCGGTAACTCGCGGTTACGTTGGCTTCCAGATAGGAGGCCACCGCCGTCATGGCGTTGCGGATATGGGTAAAGCTGCCCGCCATGATCACCAAATCGCGCATGCGATTGACCTCGACGAGGCGCTGCCAGACACTCAGCTTCTCTTCCATGAGGATGGAGCGTTCCAGCCTGAGCCGGTGTATCTCCATAGCTTGGCGCAGTTCGGTGCGCAGCTGGCGTATATCCCAGGGTTTGGTGATGTAGCGGAAGATCTCGCCTCGATTGACGGCCTCGATTGCCTCGTCGAGATCCGAATACGCCGTGGTCAGCAGGCGCACGATATCCGGCCAGTCTTCACGGACGCGGCGCAGCAGATCGACCCCGGTTTGGCCCGGCATGCGCTGGTCGGTGATCAATACACCGATTTCGTGGCCGTGAGCCTCTAACACTGTGATAGCCTCCGCGACACCGGAGGCTGTGTGGACCGGAAGCGCGTCATCCGCTACCGCACGGCGGAAGTATTTCAGCGCCTTTTCCTCATCGTCCACATAGAGAACCGCGTATGTCGTCATAGTGCGTGTACTACGTCCATAGGTGAAAGAACAGGATGATCAGTTCCGATGGGCCGCCTCGCCGGCCATTGGCGGAAACGTTAAGTCGAAGCGCGTGTAAATGGATGGCATGCTGCGGCAGCTGATCGTGCCCCCGAAGCTCTCCATGACTCGGCGGCAGAAGCCGAGCCCGATGCCCACCCCCTTGTTGTTGCCGGAAAAACTGGCGAAGTCCTGGAAAATCTCGGGCAGCACCGCCGGGTCAATACCGGTGCCGGAATCTTCGAAATGCAGCGTATTGTCGGTTTCCCCGAGGCTTGTCCAGATACGTATGTCCCCCTTGCCCGCGGTGTTGATGGCCTTCAACGCATTGCGTATGAGGTTGTGGAGCACGAACACCATGAGCGCCTGGGAACCTCGGAATGCGAAGCTCGGTTGCGCGTCCCAATGAACCCGCTCCCGCTGATCAGCCTGGAAGGGGAAGTCCTGCAACGCCGTCTCGACACACTCGTCGATCTGGCAGCTCACGAAGGAAGCCGGGTCGATCCGCTGGCCGCCGCAGTTGGCGAGCAGCAGATCGATCAGCATCGTCGTTCGGTCCACCACGCGGCGGATTCCGGCCACCGACTCCTGAAGCGCGAGCATATGCGCCTCTCGCATGGGCTCGAGCGGTGCGCCCGCCTCGCACGCCCAGCGGTGACCCTCGAGCAGGCGCGGCAAGTAGCGCTCGATGCCCATCGCGGCGGAGCGGGTGCTGAGCAGGGGAGTGCGCATCTCATGAGCGATATGGCTTGCCACCGAGAGCATGCTCTTGCGCCGCTCGTAGAGTAGCTCCCGCTCGTGGTCCTGTTCCCGATAGAGTTCCAGCGCATTCGTAAGCTCGTCGCGCAGCAGTTCGAGATCCCACGGCTTGGTGATATAGCGGCGCACCTCGCCGCAGTTGACCGCGGCGATCGCCTCGTCGATGTCGGTGTAGGCGGTGGTCAGCAGCCGCACGATGTGCGGATAACAGGCCTTCGTCTCGCTGAGCAGCGAAATCCCGTCGTTGACAGGCATGCGCTGGTCCGTCAGCAGCACGGCGATGCGCTCGCCACACTCGGCGAGTATCTCCCGCGCTTCATCGCCGCTACCGGCCGTCAGCACGTTGAATTCGCGTTGAAAGCAGCGCGCGAAATATTTCAGCGCCTTGGTCTCGTCGTCGACGAAGAGTATGGCGAGATGCTTATGCGGTTCGCTCACGTGCATCGCTGCGCGCCTCGCTGTCTTCCTGTGATAGCGATTCCGCTGTCGGCAGGTCAAACGTGAACTCTGTCCAGGCGCCTTCTTCGCTCTCTACGCAAAGCTCGCCGCCGTGATTGCGGATAATGGTCTGGCAGATGCTGAGCCCCATCCCCATTCCCTCGCCCACATCCCGGGTGGTGTAGAAGGGGTCGAAGACGCGCTCCAAGGCCTCGGCCGATATGCCCGTTCCGGTGTCGCGGACACTGACATGGATCCGCCCCTTTCGCTCCTCGGCTCGGATTCGGATATCACCGGCGCGCACCTCGGCGACCGCACGCACCGCTTTGATGGCGTTGCCGATCAGATTCATCAGCACCTGCACGACGTGATTACGTGAACCCTCCACGCGGTAGTCATCGTCCACCTCATTATGGATGGGGATGTCTTGGCGCTCATGGGCCAGCATTTGCATGGCGCCTTGCACCGCTTGGCAGAGATCGAATGCCTGTCGTTCGCCCTTGGAGGGGTAGGCGAAAGCACGCAGCTCGGAGACGATGCTGCGAATGCGCTGCATGCCCTCATCGATGTCGCCGATGATTTCGCAGAGCTCCTCGTCGTCGGTAATCGCGCGGTCGCTTTTGACCACTTCCAACGCGGTGAGCGCATAGTTCAATGGATTGTTGACCTCGTGCAGCAGACCGGCAGAGAGACGGCCCAGCGCGTTGATCTTCTCGCTGTGCATGAGTTGGTGCTGAGTCTGCGTGAGCTCGTCCAGAGTGGCCCGTAGCTCGTCGTTGCTTACCTGCAGATCCTGCTCCAGCCTGGCGGAGCGAAGCAGATTGTGCAGCCGGGTCTGGACCTCGATACCGCTGAACGGCTTGGTGAGGAAATCGTCGGCGCCGTTGTCCAATGCGGTCAGCTTCGTGGTCTCGTCAGCGCGGGCCGTAAGCAGGACGATGCGGATCGAGCGGGTCTCGGGAGCTTGTTTGAGTCGCCGGCAGATCTCCAGTCCGTCGATCTCGGGCAGCATCAGATCGAGCACCATGAGGTTAGGACGCCGGCTTTGCGCAAGCGCCAATCCTTGCTGCCCGTCGCTCGCCTTGAGCACGCGGTAGTCCCGGGAGAGTAGCTCGACCAGGTAACGCTGCATGTCCGGCTCGTCATCCACCACCAGGACCGTCGCACGCTCTTCGTCCAGAGCGGCCGCGGCTTCATCAACGCTCCCCGCCTCGAATCGCGCCGCCTCATAGGCTGCGCTCAGCTCTTGGGAAGGGGCGGCGCTAGCGGGCTCGGCAAGCAAAGCCTCCTCTTCCTGCACAGCGGAGGCTTCCGCGGCAGGCATCAGGGGAAGGCGGACCGTGATCGCGGTGCCCTCACCCAGCCTTGACTCAATGTCCGCTGAACCGTCGTGTTTTTCTGTGAGCTCTTTCACGAGAGCGAGACCCAGCCCCGTGCCCACATACTTCCGCGTTACCGAGCTGTCCGCTTGGCGGAAGCGGTCGAATACGAACGGCAGATCGCTCTCGCTGATACCGATGCCGGTATCCCGTACCGTCACCCTGACCTGATCGGGCCGGATCTCTGAGCTGATGCAGACGCTGCCCCCTTCGTTGGTGAACTTGAATGCATTGCTCAGCAGATTGAAGAACACCTTCTCCAGGGCGCTGCGGTCTCCGCGGATCTGGATCGCATCGGCGGAAAGGCGCTTGTCGAATGCGATGCCGCGTGAGGCAGCGAGGGGCTCCACGGCTTTTACGACACTATTGAGCAGGGCGCTCAGATCAAGCGGCCGGCGCTCGAGCTTGACCCGGCCTTCCTCCAGCCGGATCACCTCGAGCAAGTCATTTACCAACCGCAGCAACCGAAGACCGTTGCCGCGAATGATGTCCAGATGATTGGCCACCAACGGCGGAAGCTCGCTGCGCTTTTGCAGCATGTCCTCCACGGGCGCGAGGATCAGGGTTAACGGCGTGCGTAGCTCGTGGCTGACATTGGCGAAGAATTCGGATTTGAGGCGGTCCAGCTCGGCGAGCTCTTTATGGCGTACGTCCAGCTCGAAATTGAGCCGGAATTCGGTAAAGCGCCGGCGGCGGTTGAAGTACACTGCGGTCGCACTGATAACGGCCGTGGTGACGAGAAAATAGATATTGTTGTACAGCAGTGAGGCGTTGATCGGCCCCCCCGCCCGGCTCACACAGGCGAGGATGTAAAGCGCAAGGCTCCCGCCCGAGAGTATCGCCACCTCCCAAACGGTGACGGGCAAGAGCACGCCCATGCCGAGGATCGCCAGATTCAGACCAGCGTAATAAGTAGAGGCATGGCCCTCCGTGAGATAGATCATGTAGCAGATGGTGGCCTGGGGTATGATCAGCCAGGCCATTGTGAGAATCCGGATATTTTTGCGGCCGATCTCAGAGAAGTGCAGCCCCAAAATGAGCAATAGGACTAGATCGCCAAGCACCCGCAGCAGCAGAAATTTAGTAAAAAGGTGCGGGTAGACGAATAGGTCCAGGGTCACCCCGGCGGGAATCAAGACCAGAGCGAGCACGCAGCCAATTCTGGAAAATCGCAAACGCGCGGCGCGGTCCTCCTCGGCCCAGGCACGCTGGACTGCCGGGTCAATGCTCATTCGGGTCGGCATTCTCTTCCTTGAAAATCTTTAGGAAGACATTGATCCCGGTGTCGTCTACGAAAGCCTCCCGGCGGCCGAGCCCTTCGGAAATCCGCTCCATATCGCGCTCGTCCCGGTAGATCAGATACCATTCGAGCAGATATTCCATCCAATGACGGGTCGGATTGCTCGGATGTACGTTGGTGGCCAGAATCTCGCTGCCCGGGGTGCTCCACTCATGGAAAAGGCTGAGCAATCGCGAGCACACCCGGTCGGATAGATAATCGAAAAGGCCGGCGCAATAGACGATATCGAACGTCTCCGTGTCGCCTTCTGCATTTTTCTGCGAGGCGCGTTTCAGCAGTCTGTGCACGGAATCGTGGGAATACTCGACATCCGGGCGGATGCCGCTTGCCTTGCTGGCTACCTCCAGCTGGGCTTTGGTGTAGTCCAGTGTCTGCTCGCTGAAGTCGACCAGCTTGATGATGCACTGCCCCATCAGCGGTTCGCTGCGGAACAGCTGTTGCAGCTCGATCGCCGGGCCGCAGCCAATATTGAGTATCCGGGGTTGCTCGCGCCGCTCGAGGCTCTTGCGGATGCGCTCGCGCAGCCATTTCACCAGGATGTCGATGCGGTTGCGATGGGCCTGGGCGGGTCCCGTGCCGAGATAGAGCGTGTTGATGAGCTGCGCGTAGATGGTGGGCCCTTCCTGCGGATCGCGCAGCATCATGTTGACCATTTCGTAGTCGCCGGCGTAGCCAAGCGGCTTGTGATAGGCACGGTGCACGAAGGGCGCACGCATCAGCAGCGGATGCAGATCGCGCTGGACATAGCGGGCATGGGTGGTGCGTTCATCATCGGAGACCTCGGCGGCGACTTCCTCGAAGCGCTCGAACATCTCGGATAAGCGCGGCAGCAGGGGCTCGGTAAGCGAGGCGAGCAGTTCCTGCTGGTTACCGATATCGGGAAGGCCGTCGTTGGCCTCGCCCTCGATGTCCACGTGCTCGAGCCAGCGGTTCAGCTCGGTCAAAAAGGAGCGAATCCGGGAGACGATCAGCTGATAGGTAGGACGTATCTGATGCGAGTCCTGCCAGTCCTCGATAAAGGACATCACCTCCTGCTGAATCCGACGGTTATCGCCGATCAATCCCCGCAGATCGGACCAGGCGTCCACCAGGCGCGCCGAGACGATCAGCATCAGCCCGGTATTGACCAGGTTGGTGACTACCGCCCGGCCGTCGTATACAACCCGCTCACCGCTGCGGACCTGCATCTCTTCCAGCACTTCGCTGAGCTGGACGATGGAGTAGGGATTGTAGACCTCGAAGATCAGCGTCGTTCGGGAGAGCTTCAGCAGGGAGCCGCGTGCCTGAAGGCCCTGGCTGTTGCGGAAGACAATTAGGTTGCTCAGATTACGCTTCGCAGCCACGGCGAAATCGCCCTCCTGATAGTAGATAGGCGAACAGATCCATTAAGATGGCACGATTGTGGTGCCCGGTTGGCTGGCCCCATTTCGGAATATCTCCATGATGAAGCCTCACCCAACGAACCGGTGCCGCGGGCGGTGTCCATGAGCCGAATCCGTGGAATTAAGCGAGTCCTTGTCCCATGTGGTTACCACTAGGCTGCTGAAAGCTTGCGTCGCCGGCGCATTGCCGGTTGACTGCCTTCGCAGAGGCCTCCATGCGCTACAGAAGACCAATGATCCGATTACCTCTAAAGGGTCGCCGTCATTGCGTATTATTTTTTGCAGCATATCCGCGTTACCTACGAGGTCAATGCGACGGTCGTTCAGGTGTGACACAAGTCTAAAAATATGTTGGTACAGGCATAAATTCGCCTCTTGCATCCAATCCGCCGGTTTGCCAGCGCGGCGTTGCGCTCGAGGATGCGCGGCGGCGGCCGCCACGAAGTTGCCGCGGCAGCACCTTTTCGATAGCCTTTGCCGATCGCGAGAGGGTTCAAGCATGGCCGACATTGCGGCGTTGCGCCGAATTCTTCAGGAGAATCGCACAGTCGCCGTCGTCGGTCTGTCAACAAGTTGGCATCGTCCGAGCTACTTCGCCGCCAAGTATCTGCTCGACCACGGCTATCGTGTGATCCCGGTCAATCCCGGGCATGAGGAAATCCTCGGCCAGCCCTGCTATCCGAGCCTGCGCGAGATTCCCGAGGCGGTGGACGTGGTCGATATCTTTCGAAAGCCCCGGGAAGTGCCTTCACTGGTCGAGCAGGCGATCCGCATCGGCGCCCGGGTGCTGTGGATGCAGCTCGGCATCGTCCACGAGGAGGCGGCGGCGCGAGCGCGCGAGGCCGGCTTGGAGGTGGTCATGAACCGCTGCATGAAGATCGAGTACGCGCGGCTTTTCGGCGGGTTGAACTTCGTGGGCGTCAATACCGGGATCATTTCTGCAAGGCGCTCGCGTCACCTGATCTATTAGCTTCGTTTCATTGACTGTGCACGGCCGCGGGAACCGCCATGTCTGATCACGAGTTCGGCTTCGAAACGCTTTGCCTTCATGCCGGTCAGCTGCCCGATTCGGCCACCGGCGCCCGCGCGGTGCCAATTTACCAGACGACCTCATTCGTGTTCGACAGCACGGAGCATGCGGCGAGTCTGTTCAATCTGCAGACGTTCGGCAATATTTACGCCCGCATGATGAACCCGACCACGGCCGTGTTCGAGGAGCGCATGGCGGCGCTCGAGGGCGGCCGGGCGGCGGTGGCCACGGCCACGGGAATGGCGGCGCAGACGCTCGCGCTGCTCACGCTGCTGGAGGCGGGCGACGAGTTGGTTGCCGCGCGCACGCTCTACGGCGGGACTTACAGCCAGCTGGATGTGACCTTGCGTCGCCTCGGCATCACGGCGCATTTCGTCGATCCCGACGATCCGGAGAACTTCCGCCGGGCGCTCACGCCGAAGACCAAGCTGCTCTATGGCGAGACCATCGGCAACCCCGTGGGCAACGTCCTGGATATCGCCGCTGTCGCGCGAATCGCCCATGAAGCCGGCTTGCCCCTCGTGGTGGACAACACGATGGCCACGCCCTATCTCTGCCGGCCGATCGATCACGGCGCGGACATCGTGGTGCACTCCGCGACCAAATTCATCGGCGGCCACGGCACGGCGATGGGCGGGGTGATTGTCGAATCCGGCAAGTTCCCGTGGGACAACGGCAACTTCCCCGGCATGGTCGAGCCCTCCGAGGGCTACCACGGCGTGCGCTTCTACGAGACGTTCGGTGATTTCGGCTTCACGATGAAGGTGCGCTGCGAGAGCCTGCGCACGCTGGGGCCTACGCTTGCGCCGATGCACGCCTGGTTGTTCCTACAAGGACTGGAGACGCTGCCGCTGCGCATGGAGCGCCACTGTGCGAGCGCGCTCAGCGTGGCGCAATATCTGGCATCGCACGAAGCCGTCGCCTGGGTGAGCTATCCGGGGATGACGCAGAGCCGTTACGCCAGCCTCGCCGCGAGATACCTGCCCAAAGGGGCGGGCGGCATCGTAAGCTTCGGCATCCGCGGCGGCCATGCCGCCGGCGTGCGCTTCATCGAGGGCGTCGAGCTTTTGAGCCACCTCGCCAATATCGGCGATGCCAAGACGCTGGTGATTCATCCCGCCTCCACCACGCACCGTCAGCTCACCGAGGCGCAGCAAATCGCCGCCGGCGTGCCCCCGGACATGATCCGTCTCTCGGTTGGCCTGGAGAGCCTCGAGGATATTGTCTGGGACATCGGCCAGGCCCTGGAGCAGTCGCAAGCGGCCTCGGGATGAGCACGCGCCGGGACCGCGTGCGCTCGGGCCGAGGCAGGCGGCTAGTTAGTACAATGACTGGACGGCGCCGCCAAGATAAAAGGGGCTGCGGCCTTCGAGAAGCGCCTTGTCCGCCTCGAGGCGCTCGGGATCGAGGATAGCGGGCTCGGTGATGCGCACCAGCAACCGGTAGTATTTGCGGATCTTCGCCACGTAGTGCACCGGCTGCCAACCCCGGGCATAACCGTGCTTTACCCGCTTGTGCCATTTCTTCCGAGCGAGTAGAGGCAGGCGCTTCCTTACGGCGGTCCAGGAGCTCGGGTCCGCGTTTTGCATTCGCGTGATTCGCTGAGCGTCCACCAGGTGGCCCATGCCGATGTTATAGGCGGCAAGGGCGAACCAGGTGCGCTCCGGCTCCTCAATCTCGCGGGGGATGCGCCAGAGCATGCGCTTGAGGTAGGCGGCCCCTCCGAGAATGCTTTGCGCGGCGTCAAGGCGGTCGTCGACACCGATCGCCTGGGCCGTGGGTAGGGTGAGCATCATCATGCCGCGCACGCCGGTGGGCGATTTCGCCTCGGGGTTCCAATGCGACTCCTGATAACCGATCGCCGCAAGCAGCCGCCAATCCAACTGATATTTCTCGGCGGCTTCCTGGAAGACTTGCCGGTACTGCGGTAGCCGCTCGGTGATGTGGCGCAGAAACACCCGCGTGCCGACGTAATCGAATTTGTCGATGTGCCCGTAATAGTGCTCAATGAGCTGGTTGAGCTCGCCACTCGCGCGCAGCTCGACGAGGAATTCATTGGCGGCTTCGAGCAAGCTGGTGTCGCCGTCGCGGCGGAACATCCACGCGAGCCCCTGCGCCTTGCCGATACTTCCGGCCACGCGCAGCTCCGGATAGAAATGCTGGCTCAGGTTGAACTCGTTGGAGTTGACCACCGCGTAATCCGCCCGCCGGTTCCAGACGCGGTAGAGCAAATCTTCGCTGGTGGCATTGGAAAGCGCACTCCAACGCAGCTCGGGAATCTCGGCGCGGCGTTGCGAGAGAAGCCATTCCGCTCGAGTACCGGCGAGCACGGCGAGCGAGCCGCCGACCGTATTCGCCAAGCCATCCGGCCGGCGCGTGCCGGTGCGGTAGATAAGCTGCGGGCGCACCTGCAAATAGGAGTTGGAAAAGGCGAAGCGCTCCTTGCGCAGCGGCGTCGCCATGATCCCCGTCGCCGCGAAATCCGCCGCCCCCGTTTCGAGCTGCACCCGCAGTTCATCCAGGTCATCGGCAACCGCCATCACCAGCTTCACCCCGAGGCGGTCGGCAAAGCGCTTCACAAGCTCGTATTCGATGCCCTCCGGGCCTTTGTTGGACTGATAATACGTACTCGCGCCCAGACGGGTGAGCACGACCATCTTGTCGCGTTGCTTGATGAGTGCCAGGCGCTTCGGGGGCTGCACCGGCCCGATCCAGCTCAACAGGCACCCGCCGATGATGAGCAATGCGATGAAAAGCTGTGCGAACAAACGCCCCATGCCGAGCAGGTAATCCCCCTCAAACCGGAACTCACCATTGTAGATCGTCGCGAACGCATGAGGAGGGCGGCGGTCGCATTCCCGCGAAGTCGTACTTGGCTTCTCACCGGCATTCTATTGTAGACTGCGCCCTCCGCCCGCCGCGCGGGCGGGCAGCGACCCGCGGAGAGGTGCCGGAGCGGCCGAACGGGGCGCACTCGAAATGCGTTGACCCCTTACGGGGTCCGGGGGTTCGAATCCCTCCCTCTCCGCCAATTCTTCTTTAAAATCAAAAAGTTAAAACAACAAAAAATAACCATCCCGCATACCGTCCATCTACTTTAAAACGCTTGATTCGCCGGTCCTGATGCCCTGGAACGTCCTGCTCCAGGGCACGAGCGCCCATTGCTCTATATTGCGAAAAAAGCGAAATAAGCGAAATAAGATATATATATCTATATATATCAAGCACTTATATAAACACCCAGTGCGAAATAAGTGCGAAATAAGCTAAAAATCAATGGCTTGCGCATCCATCGCCCGCCCGGCAGCGGGGCGAGCGCCCATTTCTCTAGGCTGCGAAAAAAGCGAATAAAGCGAAATAAGCTTCTAATCAATCGCTTACCTGGAAATTAAGGGGTGGGTGCTTGCGAAATAAGCCGCAAATCAATGGCTTGTGCATCCATCGCCCGCCTGGCAGCGGGGCGAGCGCCTATTGCTCTATGTTGCGAAAAAAGCGAAATAAGCGAAATAAGGTATATATATCTATATATATCAACTGCTTATATAAACGCCCCGTGCGAAATAAGTGCAAAATAAGTGCGAAATAAGCCGAAAATCAATTACTTACTAGAATGCGCCGTTATCCCTGCCTAGCGTGACGGTCACGCACCCCTCTAGCGGCCGCCGGCTGCCCTACTGTGACGGTCACGCTTCCCAATCGTGCAACCGTCCCAGCTGCCGCCAAGCGGCTGCCTTGAGCGCAGCGCCGTAATCAGGGCATTGGAGCACCGCCAGGCAGATCCGCTCCGACCAATCTTCGAGCGCTGTCTCCATGACCGTGGTTCGATCGCGGCTGCGCTGCTCGCGCTTGCGCTCGGCCGGGGTCATTGCTCTAGAGCCTATCGGGTTGCGTGGCATGGTCACTCCTATGTGTGACCGTCACAGTATATTGCACGTGACTGTCACGCAACCCTCGCGGCCGGGCGGTGCTACGAGCGCAGGCGGCGCTCGAATAGCCCATGGCGCATCCGCAGGCGCGCCAGGCTCACGGATCCGGGCGGCGCGCTGCGCGCGCGGCGCCAGAGTTCCAGGGAGCGCAGACCCACGTCGGTCTGCGCGTAGGCCGGGAAGGTGGCGGTCGATACCTCGAGCACATCGAGCGCCGAGAGCGTGCGAATGACGTTGCCGGCGCGGCCCTCGGCGAAGTCCTCGCCGCCGGGGCGCACCCGAAAGCCAAAGCTCATGCCGCTCACATCGCCGCGCGCCACGGTCTGCGCGAGATCCCGGGCAAAGCTGGTATCCGGAAGCTTGATTTCCACGCGCAGGCCGCGCTGGTCCTCGGTGAGGCGCAGCGTGCCCGAGGTGGTGCGCCCCAGCACCAAGCTCGAATCATGGCCCAGCAGGGCGCGGATGTCCGCGCCCTCCTCGAGCGACTGGCGAAAGGCGCCGGGCAGGATCCGCTCGCGAAAGCCGCCGAGATCCTCGGAAAGTGAGTTGAACACAGCCGCATGGCCGATCAGATAGCGCCCGGCCTCGGGATCGCCGACCACGGCCGGGGCGGCCGCGGCCGCCCGGCGCTCGAATTCGAGTATTTTCCCCATGGCGCGACCCTCACAGCTGCACGCCGGTTATGCGAACAAACGCGGTGGGCTGGAAGGCCACGACATCGGCGCGCAGGTGCGCCAGAAAGCCGTATTGCAGCGTATCGGCGAACCGCTCGCGCAGCACCTCGACGCGAATCTCACTGCGCATCCCGATCACGAGCTGGCGGAAATCGCCGACGTAAATGCTCGTCTCGTTGGTGCCCGCACCGCCGTCGGTGGGAATCCCGGTGCTGGTATGCCAGACCATGGGCGCCGGGCGATCCAAAATCGGCGGATAGCGCAGCGGCTGGCCGGTGGAGTCCACCAGGCCGCCGAAGTCGGCTTCGGCCTCGGGGTGCATCACGTAGGCCGTGATTTGCTGGACGTTGGCGTTGAGCAGCAGGCGGCGCGCGCTGACCAGCGGCGCGTAGTCGGCAAGCGCGGCATCGTGGGCGAGGGTCTGCACCCCGGTGAGCGTATCGAGGCCTTTGGGTTCTGGGCTGGTGCCGCTGCCGTGGAAAACGACGCGGTCGAGCTCCTGGCCGAGCGCGGCGGCGAGAATGTCGGGCAGCGCGGCATTGATGTTCACGCTGTCCTCGAGCAGCTCACGGGAGCACTTGACCAGCACGGCGAGGCTTTTCGGCGCGAACGAGACCAGCTCGAAGGTCGGGTCGGACTCCGTGACGGTGGCGGACTCGGCGCGCCAGGCGGGTACGGGATCGCTGGCCACGCGCGCAAAGCCGTTCGCATCGCTTGTGATCGGCACGGTTTGCGCGCCGGCGGCGATGGCAACGGTTTTTCCCCGCATGAGGTCGATGAGCTGCGCGGCCAGCAGCGTGGGCACCGTATAACCGCCGGCGGAATCGGTGCCTTCGGTCAGCGCCCTCCGCTCGAGCTCACCGCGCGGTCCCAGAACCATCGAGCGCAGATAAGCCCCGAGGGTAAGGGCGCGCATCTCGGGCTCTACCCTCGCCTGGACGCGGTCGGCGTAGCGGACCTCCGGTTGGAGCGCATAGCCGGTCTCACTCGGCGCCTCCGGTACGAGCGGCTCGGCGTCGCCGCGCGCCTCACCGTCGCCGCGCGGGCGGCGCGGGTCGGCCTTTCGGCGGGCTTCGCGCTCGTCCTTTTCGGCCTCGATACGGTCGAATAGCCCCATCAGGCCTTGATAGCCCGCCTCGATCTCGCGGACTTCCGCCTCAGAGGCCTCCGAGCTCGCCCGCTCGAGCAGCCCCCGCGCGGCGGTGGTCAACGTATTTTGCAGCTTGTTGAGATCGCTCCATGGAGCGCGCTGCGGGTCGAACTCTTGGATCTCGTCGTCGGTGGTGAGCTGGAACTTGCGCAGCTTCGCGCCGGCGTACTTTCGCGCCGCAAGCGCTTGGTGAGCGGTAATGGTCATCGCAGGAACCTCGGCTGTGGGGCCGGTGGCGCAGGCGCAGCCGACCGACCCCGATCTATCGAACAGGGTTTCGGTCAGCTCGCGCCGCTCCCATCGGGAGCTGCCGAGGCTGTGGTGGGGATCCGCCAGCCCTCATCGAGGCGCTGGTGATCGAACCACGCCCCCAATGTAGCGCAATCCTCAGGAAAAACCAACGCTTAGTGTTTGACTTGGCCTTCGCCGGCGAGGCGCGCGGCGAGCTCCTCGGGCGTGAGCGGGTGCATGGCCCACTGCCGGATGCGCCCCTCGCGCACCAGAACGTCAAAGCCGAGCGCGGTATGCGCGCATAGGCCGACATAGCAGCCGTCGCCGTCCTTGCAGATGTGTTCGAGCGCGATCGCCCAGCAGCGCGCGCAGGGCAGCAGCGGGCTCCGCGCGTCGATTTTCGCGCCGGCGCGCTCGGCGAGCAGCGCCTCGACCTTCCCGACGCGCTCCGGGGCGAGCAGGCAATACTGGCCGAGCGCGCCGGCGACCACGGCGGCCGCCTCATCGGCGCTCAAGCCCTTCGCGCCGAGCCCCTGGACGAGGGCGGCAATTTCATTCTCAAGATCCATGGCAGTCTCCAGGTGCGGCCGCCGGTGCGGCCGCGTTGGGGGTTCCAGGGCGGCGGCCGGTGGCCGCCTATTGCACGCGCTCGGGCGAGACCAGATCGGCCAGGACGTTCTCGAGGGCGCTTCGGCAGGCTCGCGGTGCTTGCTGGGGGCCGGTTCGCTCGCGCACGAGCATCACGCTCGCCCGCAGCAGCGCGCCGGCGGCCACCAGCACGGGCACCTCGCCGCACTCCTCGTGGATGTAGTCGAGCAGGCGGTGCGTGGTCTCGCGCTCGAGCGCGGTGCGCTCGTTGAGGTCTCTGGGTTTTTTCGTATTCATTCATTTACCCTATTGATCTGTACATATTGATAGATACCCCCTTGCTCGATTCTGGCGGCGCGAATTCGTGACCCCCCTCGACGGTCCCGCAGCAAGGGGTAGAGCGATTTTGCCTACCCCTCCCCATACGCGCGCGCGCGGATTCTGGCGACGGGCGCTAGTGCCAGGCGCTACGCCGCTCGATGCGCAGCGGCCGGCGCGGCCGCTTCTGCTCGAGCCGCACCTCGAGATTGGCGAGCTGCGATTCGATCTGCGCCAGGCGCACCTCGAGGCGGCGCTGGTTGAGCTCCAGGTCCGTAAGGTTCGCTTGTATGGCGTAGCTCTCGTCGTTGCCCGCCACTTGCTCGAGCGCCTCGGTCAGCTCGCTGAGCGCGCCGCCAAGCGCCTCGAGCAGCCGCGCGGCCTGCTCCTGGCCCTTCGAGCGTGCGGCCTGGGCGCGATCCGTCAGCAAGTCGAATAGGTTGTTACGGGGCGGGGTTTCGTCGCTCATGTCGTCTCCTGTTCAGGGCTGTTCGATTAAAAAACTGCGGCCGCAGGCCGCTTGCCTGGAGCTTCCCAGCGCGGCTGTAGGCCGCTGCCTAGCAGTGTTGGGCGCTCGTCGGGGAATGCGATGGCAGTACCTGACCACCGGCTGCGCAAGATTTAGGGTTGCTCCGCCCGTGGACAGCTACTGCCATCGCATTAGCTAAAGACACGCAAATCATTGATGTTTGGCTTATTTCGCAAGCACCCATCCTTTAATTTCCAGGTAAGCGATTGATCAGAAGCTTATTTCGCTTTATTCGCTTTTTTCGCAGCCTAGAGAAATGGGCGCTCGCCCTGCTGCCGGGTGGGCGATGGATGCGTAAGCGATTGAGTTTGGGCTTATCTCGCACTTAATTCGCACTGATATTTATATAAGTATTTAATATTTATAGATATATATACCTTGTATATATATACGCAAATTTTCGGTATAACGAACAAAGTAAAAAAAGCGAAGAAAGGCTTGGCACAACGCTTTCGCGGCAGAATAAGTGCGAAATAAGCCATGGTGCCTATCACCTCCTAGCTGGAATGCGCCCGCCGTCAATCGTCAAAAGCACGGTGCCCTCGGGATACCCTGAGACGGGCTCGCATACTCGGCACCGCCACTCCATGCCCGGCTGCCGAATGAACGTGCCGCAGCCGCATCCGGCGCAGTAGTCCATCGGCTCGCCCTGGTCGACCAGGCCGCCGGTCAACCGCGAGCGCGCCTGGTTCAGGCGATCGAGGAAGGTGAGCACGGGCTCAGCACAGCACCCATGTCTCGACGGGGCGGCCGGCGGTCGGCGCGCATGTCGATCTCACGCGCTTGGCGTGTGTGAGGAGAGTGAGCGCGTTGTCGATTTTGGCGCCGCTGGCGTGCCGGCTCAGCGCGCCAGAGAGCTCGGTACGAGAGAGGCCCTTTGGCGCGGCGGCGAGCGCGCGCAATATCGCATCCGCGACCGGGTTGCCGGTCGCGTCGCCAAAAATGTGTCGAGCGGAGGCGGCTGCGTAGTCCCATACGGCGAGCGCCGCCGAGAGGTGTGCGGGGGTGATCTCGGCGCTGCCGTCGAGCAGCGCATAAATGAGCGCGAGGCGGACCACCTGGGCCTCGGCCCGTGCCGTCAGCATTCCATATAGCCCCGGCTGTGCGGCGGAAAGATCGGGGTAGATCTCCTCCCACAGGCGGGCGGTGGCCGGATCCATGGTGACTCGGTCGATTTTGTGGGCGAGGGCGATGCTCTCGGCGAGGCGCACGGCGAGCGGGCGCAGCGCCTCGTCAGTGAGCGCGCCGCCGTGCGGGAGGTATCGAGATCGGCGCGCTGCGATGAACAAGAATCGGTTCGAGAAACCGTTCGCGGCGTCGGCGGCGGTCATATCGTCGCGGAGCTCGTCGCGCGTGATGTGCCCGAGGATGGAGATATGGGCGTCGGTCGCGATGCAGTCGGGTTTTTTGGTCATCGCGGCCAGCGGCGCGCCATCCCATGCGTCCCGGATGATGGCGCTGAGGGTATTACCTTCCCGCTTTTTGATCCTCAGCGCGCTGGAAAACTCCGACTCGACCACGAGCAGTCGCTTGTCCTCCTCGCCCGGATCGGTGTCTGTCGCATCTCGAACAGCAGATATCAGCCCCTCGCCGCTACTGAGCCCGCTTTTCACTCGGCGAGACGACCAGTGCTCATCGACCATGCGATACAGGCTACGGATACGGCCCCAGCTCGTGCCCTTGCGCGCTTTGGCGGAGTTGCCGACAAGCACAGCGAATAGGTTCGCATGGTGCCGGTCCCCCTCGACGGGATAGTGTGGCCCCCGGCCGATGCACGACCCGGCGGCCGCCAAAAACTGCACCAGCAGCGCGGCGGGGTCCGCCTCGGTGTGGGGTTCTATCGTGCGCACGACATTGCCGACCAGGCCGTGATAAGCCGCCTCGGCGAGCGGATCCGGCCAGCCCTCCGGGGGCTCGGGCAGCGAGTTGCTCGACCGATCTACGTCGGCACCACAACGGCGCGCCGGTTCAAATTTTTGCGGCGAGCGGTTATTCTGGGCGTGGGCTGGACCAATAAAAAAACTAGTCTCGGCTTCCCGGCCGGTGGCAGCCGGCCGGGGGCCAATATCTCTGTTATTCATTGCCGTTCTCCTTTTGTTTTGACGAACGTAGCTCTAAGCTGGCTAGCGTTTTTCGATCTCATCGCGCATCGCCTCCCTGCATTCCGTCGCAAGATGTAACCGCTCCCAGGCGAGCACCTCGCTCATGCGCCAGCGCGAGCAATTGGGGCCGAGCCGCACTGGCGCCGGGAAGCCGTCGCGTCCGGCCCAGCGCCAGATTGTCACGCGCGCCACGGCATAGCGGCGGGCGAGCTCGACGTCCGTCGTGTACACCTCATTGGGCTTTGGTTTGGGCATATCGCCTCCATCGCGATTAGGATAGAGCAGGCTACCAAGGCGCATTGCCAGAAATACCGGCATTTCCGTCACTCGGGGCGGGCTTTTTTCGCGTTTTTTGCGGCCGCAATGCGGGCTCCGCCGCTTTGCAGTGGAGACGCCTCGCTGATGTAGTCACGCCAGCGGCGGTAGCTGATGGAGCAGTCCGCGTCGCTCGCATCATCGACGGCCACGATGCGCTCGCCATCGCGGTAGACGAGGAACCCGCAATCCGTGTTGGGCTCGTTGCCGGCCTCGGCGGCATCCGGGATCAATTCGAAGGCGGCCGGGGCGCTGATCGCCGGCTCGGCCGTGACGATCGCCTCGGCGAGCTCGCGGAAAGCCGCCACCGCCGCTCGCTTGGGGCGGCCCCGGCCGGCCACGCCACGCCAGGCCTGAGCCGTGGCGGTAAACTCGGCTTCGATCTCGGCCGGGTTGAGGCCGGCTTTGGCAAGCCGAAGGAACAGCCGCAACCGCCGGATGCCCATCCGCTTGCTGTAGATCCGGGTTTTTCGCTTCATGCGCGCGGCTCTCGGATCGCCACCACCTCGCCGCCGGGCTCGCCCTCGCTGAGATACCGCGCCCAATCCGCCATGAGCCGCCGGCGTTTCTCGAGCAGCGAGCCGCGCCGGTAAGCACGCTCCACGGCCGAGGGGATGGTATGCGCGAGCGCGGCCTCGGCGACCTCATGGGCGTAGCCCGTACGCTCGCTCACCCAATCACGGAAGGTCGAGCGCAGCCCGTGCGGCGTGGCCGCGACCTCCATCCGCCGCATGACGGCGCTTAGCGCCATGTCGCTCAACTGCCCGCCACGCACCGCCGGGAACACGTAGGGGCTTTCGGCGAGACGCGGCAGCGCCTCGAGCAGCGCGAGCGCGCTCGCGCTCAACGGCACGACGTGCGCTCGCTGCGCCTTCATTCGGGCGGCGGGCAGGCTCCAGGTGGCGGCCTCGAGGTCGATCTCGTCCCAGGTGGCGCCGCGCACCTCGCCCGAGCGCGCGGCAGTGAGCAGCAAGAACTCCAGCGCACGGGCGGCGAGGCCTGTGCGCTCTTGCAGCGCGGCGAGGAAGGCCGGGGCCGCCGGCCAGGGCAGCGCGCGGTGGTGGCGCACCGCCTTGAGTTTGCCGGGCTGCGGCAGGATGGCGTCGAGGTTGCCGCGCCAGCGCGCGGGGTTATCGCCGCTGCGGTAGCCGCTTACCGTCGCGTAGTCGAGCACGCGCTCGATGCGCCCGCGCACGCGGCTTGCCGTCTCCGTCTTGGCTCGCCAGATCGGCTCGAGGATTTGGACGAGGTGGGCGAGCTCGACGCGCTCCACGTCAAGCGCGCCGATGACCGGCGAGGCGTAGGTCTCGAGGCTGGTGCGCCACTGCTTGCGGTGCTTGTCGTTCCGGAACTCCCCAGATCGGCCGGCGAGGTAGCGCGTGACGGCCTGATCGAAGGTAAGCGCGCGGGCCGCCTCGGCGCGCAGCGCCTCTTTCGCGGCGGTGCGCTCGGCGAGCGGGTCCATGCCCTGGCGGACTTTGGCGCGCAGCGCGGCGGCTTCCTTGCGCGCCTGGGCGAGGCCGACCTCGGGAAACGGTCCGAGCCCGAGATCGCGGCGCTTCCCGGCGATGGCGATGCGCAATACCCAATACCGCGCGCCGGTCTCGCTTACGCGCAGCATCAATCCCGCCACCCCGCCGACCGCGTGCAGACCGACGCGGCTCAGCCGACGCACGGCGAGCGCGGAGCGCTCCTTGGCAACGCGGGGCATGTCCCACCTCCCGTCCATCTTACGGCGTGACATTGCATGTTACGGGATGATCTTCGATGCAACAACGGATAACAATTATTACGGGCAGGACAAGCGCTTATGCAATGGGATGCGATGGGATGTTACGTGGGGTCGGCGGCCTCCCTCTCCGCCATACAAACATCAAAGGGGCCTATTCGGCCCTTTTGATGTTTGTAGAGCCAAGCTGGGCAATCGAACCCCCGGACGAAAAATCACGGGTTCGATCAAAAGGGCATGGATGCTATTTTGACGCCGCAGCGTAGCGAAGGCGCCCAAAGGGCGAGCGCCACGGACGGCGCGAGTCAATCCCTTCCTCTCCGCCAATATAATAAAAAATAGTCAGTTATATTACTATTTCGTGTATTCCCAAAGCCGTACCCAACGTACTGAAAACGGTGGGGCCGGGTCTTGGTGGTCGTTGATTACTCGGTGTCCCGAATATACCGGGCCAACTCCTCGGGTGTACGGACCAGCTCGCGAGAAGAAAATCGTGCACTAACCCTCTCGCCGTGACATAGAGGCCGGAATCGGTCCCCGCGCCTCCTTATATTTTGCTCCCCAGATGTAATCGCCTCCGATCAGATTGATGTGTTCCCCGCCAAGAGTGGTGAGAAATACGGCAGCAGTTCTCAATCAACGACGGGCTTGTCGTTTTCAGCGGGCAATAGCACGGGAGATCAGAAGCGGGCTAGCTCGCACGGATAGAATGTTTGGACTGAGTGGCGAGGCTGTTTCCGACCCAGAGCGGACGGATAAGGCACTGCACGAAACTGGCAGCGACACTGGCGTTCCTATGTGCTCAAGATGAAGGCACGATATTGCGGATAGGGGAGGTGCGGCCAATGAAGAGGAACGTTCGTTCAGTGGCTTATGGAGACATGCGCTCTGCTGGACGCTCAATATCGTGCCGGCCAGATAATCACTGTTAAGTTTGCCACAAAACCTATTTTGAATGTATATCTAAGTTTCCTCTTTCCGAACATTTGAGGGCAACTAAACATGAAGAATCGCAATATTGTTCAAACCATTTTTTTTGCTGCGGCATTAGGTTTAGCCGCAACGCCGATATTCGCAGACCCGCCGAACAAAGCAGAGCGCGGAGCCCAAAAAGTACAACGCAAAGGCGAGCGTAAAGCGGCCAAGCGTGAACGTGAACTGCAAAGAGAGGCTGATAAGCAGCAAAGAGAAGAAGAACGACAGGCTCGAAAAAAAGCGTTCGAACAAAAACGGGAAGCGAGAAAAGACGCGGAGGAACATGAACGGGAAGCTCGCAAAGACGCGAGAGAACGCGACCGCGAAGCCCAACAGAAACAGCGAGAAGCCGAACGTGAAGACGCCCAACGTCAACGTGAGTTGCAAAGGGTGGGTGATAAACGCCAGAGGGAAGAAGAACGAGAAGCTCGAAAAGAAGCTGCTGAGCAAGAGCGAAAGGCGCGAAAAGATGCCGAGGAGCAGGAGCGGGAAGCTCGCAAAGATGCAGAAAAACCCGAGCGCGAAGCTCGATAATAGGAAAACGTAATCGGGTAACTGGGGGCTTTAACCCCCAGTCCCCACACCACCCTGCATGCGGGTCCGCACAGGGCGGTTCACGAGTAGGGAGCACGTGAGAAGATCAGGCATAGCCATGGGCTTTCATCCACAAGTCGCGGACGCCGATCAGCCCTTGGCGTTTCAGCCACTCATTGGTCATCCCGGTCTGTGTGGCCAGCGTTTTCGAGAGGTGCCAATAGCTCGTGGAGCTCAGCGCCGTCAGGACCGCTTGGCGTTTGCCCGTCCCCAGGGCCCCCTAAGTGTCAACCTCGTATCCGACAGTGACCGATGCGTTTCTTATGTAACATTCGGGCACTGACTGAGGAGGCTACGAGCGTGAACGAATCCAACGAAATCCC
>NZ_JBXWZQ010000047.1:0-3842 GCF_059432795.1 Nitrococcus sp.
GACACGTGCCAATGAGAACCACCCCTGACGACTGCCATAGTGCTATTTCGAGCGCCGCCGCCCGCCACCCGCAGCTGTTGCCTCGAGCAGCTTGTGCGCGCTTACGACGCCGAACTCAGCGCGCGCCACGAACAGCTGCAGCTCGATCGCAACAACTTCCTCGCCATGATTCGCGACCTGCGCGCTCTCGATCCTCACGACAGCACCGGACTGGCCGCACTGTATGGTGAGCATCTCGAGCAAATCGACCTCCTCCTGGCCCAGTTCGCTTATCGCGATGAACCGGCGCACTGCCAGCAACACTGACCATCCGATTTCCACGAGCTAATTCCCTTCTCTACGTGGCTTTTTTTGCGGTCTCGACAAGATTGGGAGAGGCGTATAGTGTCGAAGAGAGAGCACGGATCTACAAGGCGCCTCGTCGTGCGTGACTGAGAACCGTGCGCAGACGCCGAAGGTCCGGAACCGGCAGGCTATTCCGAACAGCACGCAAGCAGCTCGTCGCATGGACAAGATTTGGCTCGCAAGTTATCCACCCGGCGTTCCTGCAACGATCGCCCCGCAGCGTCATCAATCGCTGGTCGACCTCGTCGATGCCGCCTGCCGCGAATTCGATGACCGGCCGGCGCTCGGCAACTTCGGTACCCGCATCGATTACGCCACGCTCGCACGCAGGTCGCGCGACTTCGCGGCCTATCTGCAAACAGTCTGCGGCGTCGAACCGGGAGATCGCATCGCATTGATGATGCCGAATGTGCTGGCCTACCCGGTCGTTCTGCTCGGCGCGCTGCGCGCCGGCGCGACGGTGGTCAATACCAACCCCTTGTACACCGCCGCCGAACTCACTCACGTACTCGGCGATGCCGCCGCCAAGGTGCTGGTCGTTTTCACGCAGACCCTGCGCACGGTCGCAGCCCTGCCTGACAGCCACCGCCCGGCGCATCTCCTTGTTGCCTCTCTCGGTGATTGCATGCCGCGCTGGAAAGGCTGCTTGTTCAATGCCCTCGCACGGCGGCGAGCCGCTGGTCGCACGGCCGCACCGGCATCGAGTGTGAAACTGAGTGCCGCACTGACGCACGGCGCCAGCCTGGATTTCATCGCTCCGGCACTCGGTGCAGACGACATCGCGTTCCTGCAATATACCGGCGGCACCACCGGTCGTCCCAAGGCTGCCATGTTGTCCCATGGCAATATCGTCGCCAATGTGGCCCAGGTCTCCGCCTGGTTCCATGACCACACCGAGCGTGGCCACGAAGTCGTGATTACCGCACTGCCGCTCTATCACATCTACGCATTGACTACGAACTGCTTCGTGACCCTCGCTGCGGGGGGGCTCGTCTATCTGATCACCGACCCGCGCGATCTCAAACGCTTCGTCAAGGAACTCGCCCGGGTGCCGTTCACTACCATGACAGGGGTCAACACCCTGTTCAGCGCTCTGCTCGACCATCCCGACTTCGCGCAGCTCGATTTCAGCGGCCTCAAGTTCACCAGTGCCGGCGGCATGGCCGTACAACGCGTCGTCGCCGAGCGCTGGCAAGCGGTCACCGGATGCGTGCTCGCCGAGGGCTACGGTTTGACCGAAGCGTCGCCGGTGGTCACTGTCAATCGTCATGACGTCGACACTTTCACCGGTTCGATCGGCCTGCCCGTACCTTCGACGGACATTGCAATCATCGACGAAGACGGCCGGGAACGCGGCGTCGAGGAAGCCGGCGAACTCCTGGTGCGCGGCCCGCAGATCATGCAAGGCTACTGGAACGATGACAACGAGACCGCCCGTGTCCTCGACGCAGACGGCTGGCTGCACACGGGTGACGTCGCGCGCATCGACAGCGCGGGCTACCTTTATCTGGTCGATCGCAAGAAAGACGTCATCGTCGTTTCGGGTTTCAATGTCTACCCGGCCGAAATCGAGGACGTGGTCGTCGCTCACCCGGGCGTGCGTGAGGCGGCCGCCATCGGAGAAACCGATACCCATTCGGGGGAAAGCGTCTGTCTGATCGTGGTGCGCGCCGATCCGGCGCTGACCGAAGATGACCTGGTGCGCTGGTGTCGCGAACGCCTGACAGGCTACAAAATCCCGCGCCGCGTGGTTTTTGCCGATGCCTTGCCCAAATCCCCCGTCGGTAAAATCCTCAAGCACGACTTGCGTCAACGCTACGCAGAAAACGCGGCCGCGCCCTGAACCGCCGCCCGGTCAGCTCTCGTCGGCGCCGCCCAACAGCCAGGCCCGAGCGTCACTGGGCGACGCCTCGGCCGCACCGAGTGCGCCAAAGTCGAACAGGGCAGGATCGGCCAGGTGCGAAGGCACCACGGCCTGCAGGCTGCGAAACACATTCTCGACACGCCCCGGATGCTCGCGCTCCCAGTCCTGCAGCATGGACTTGATCTTGACGCGCTGCAGGTGTTCCTGACTACCGCACAGGTTGCAGGGAATGATCGGGAACTCCCGGCTGGCCGCGTAGCGGGCAATGTCCGCTTCCCGACAATAAGCCAACGGCCGGATGACGACATTGCGGCCGTCGTCACTGCGTAGCTTGGGCGGCATGGCCTTGAGCTTGGCGCCGAAGAACATGTTCAGAAACAGGGTTTCGATGATGTCGTCGCGGTGGTGGCCGAGAGCGATGCGGGTGATGCCGTGCTCGGCAGCAAAGGTGTAGAGAATGCCGCGACGCAGCCGTGAGCAGAGCCCGCACATCGTGCGGCCTTCCGGCACCACCCGCTTGACCACGGCGTAGGTGTCCTGCTCGACGATGTGGTGCTCGATGTCGAGTCCGGCCAGGTAGTCGGCCATGACCGCGGGCGGATAGCCCGGCTGCTTCTGATCGAGATGCACGGCAATGAGTTCGAAATCGACCGGTGCACGCTCGCGCAGGCTCAGCAGCAGATCGAGCATCGTGTAGGAGTCCTTGCCGCCGGAAAGGCACACCATGACCCGGTCGCCTGCGCCGATCATGTTGAAATCACCGATCGCGCGGCCGGCCTGGCGGCGCAGACGCTGCTGCAGCTTGCCCGCTTCGTGGCGCAGCTTGCGCGGGTCGCGATTGAGCTTGTCGGGGACGGCGTTCAAGCGTACAGGGCTTCCAGGAACTCGGGGGCGCTGATTCTAACAGCCATCACTGAGGGCGTCCGAGCGTCGGTACATTCTGCGCCTCCATTCAGGCACGTTGTTCCAGCAGCCTGTCGGACTTAGGGCCTGTTGATCTTTCATTGTTGGGCGCGCATTCGAGGGCGATAGTGGGGCTATTCAACGAGAATACGCACTCATTTTGGCCCCTATACCACCACTACCGCAGATTCATCCTAAGTCCGACGGACTGCCAGGCAGCATTCAATCCGCACCACGACGGAACAATGCCGCATCGGGCGCCAGGATCTCGCATCCCCAGCCGAAGCGCCGTGCGATGTCGTGCAGCGTGTGGACGCGGTAGAACACGACATGGGTCGGGTCGCGGCGGTAGTGCCAGTTGGCGAAGCGGCTGTCGTCGGTCTGCAAGCGCGTCATCACACCCAGCCAGCCGCCCGGCTCGAGCAGCGCGTGCAAGCGCCGGAATTCCGCGGCCGGTCGATGCAAATGTTCCCACACCTCGGTGCAGGTGATGAAGTCGTAACGGCGCTGCAACACGGCAGGGTCGGGCTGGAAGAACGGATCGTAGAGCGCGACCTGATGACCCTGCTCGCGCAGCATCGCGGCGAGCACTGGGCCGGGACCACAGCCTGTCTCTTATACACATCTCGCAGGGGATAGTCCTGTCTCTTATACACATCTCGCAGGGGATAGTCAGATGACGCTGCCGACGAAGTCAGACGAGTGTAGATCTCGGTGGTCGCCGTATCAT